>DATDKO010000270.1:0-3870 GCA_036519935.1 Rubrobacter sp.
TGTATGTCCTCCTCGTAGGGGCGCCACTTCTGTCTGGGTATGCGGTGCTCGCCACGGTGGAAGCCGTTGTCTGAGGTGAAGAAGATGTAGGTATTGCTCAACACCATTGCGTTCTCTAGCTCGTTAACCACCCCCTCTACCAGGTCGTCGACCGCCTGCAGGGATTCGACCCGTTTTTCGTGGCGTTTGTTTATGGCAGTGATTCCGTCGGCCGTGAGCCTCGGCAGCTTCCTTATCCAGGAGGGTTTGTCTGAGACCTTCCTTTCGTTGAAAGAAGGCAAACGTGGAGCCTTCAGGCCGTCGAAAGTGTGCAGGTCGCGCGGGGCCGGTGTGGACGGCTCGTGGGGAGCGATGGGCGCCACATAGGCGAAGAAGGGTCTGCCTTGGGAGGCACTGTTGCCGATGAATGCGTTGGTCTGCCTACTTAGCACGTCGGTCTTGTAGTCGCTATCTTTGCTACCGAAGTGCCTTAAGGTGCCCTGGTCGTTGACGTCGAAGTCGAAGTAGCGGGAAGAGAAAGCGGCGAACCATCTATCCCACCAGTGGGGGATAAAGGTGGTATCCGTGTAGCCGTTCAGGTACTTGCCGAAGAGCCCGGTCCTGTAGCCAGCGTTATGCAGGCGCGTGGCCACGTTGTCTTTCTCGTTTCCATTGTCCTGGTAGGCTTGCCAACCGCCGGTGGTGGTGGAAGGGCTGTCGGTTGAGGAGTTAGACCAGACACCGTTGTTGTGGGAGTACTGACCCGTCATTATGCTGGCCCGAGAAGGGGCGCAAAGCGCGTTGGAGACGAAGGCGTTGCGAAAGCCCATGCCCTGCTCCCTGAGGAGTGAGTGTGTCTTTGGCATGTACATCATGTCGTCTTTGCGCATGTCGTCGGTGAGGATGAAGACGATGTTGGGCTTGGAGGTAATTGTCTGGCCTTGCGCCTCGCTCATGTGACCTGCCACCCTTCCATTGTGTTTGGTCGTCCCACACATCGAAGCAGAGCGCGATGAATCGCAGATGAATCTGCACGGTGCGCAGGAGTATTTTTGGAACTGCTGTCGATTGATGGTCGGGGAGGAGATCTTTCCCAGGCTGGCTTCTTGAGATCGGCTTACTATCGGAGTCCGGGGACTCAGGCCGGATCATTATCGTGTCCTCCATGTTGGCGAAGCCACCGCCCGGATTTTCGCGACATCACTCATCCTTTGCGCACCTAAAACCCATGTTGCCAGTCGAGCTGTCGGGGGGGTTGGAGCTTCTCGCCGCGACCCTGTAGCGGTTGCAATAGGAATGGTGACACAGGTACGATCCTCCTCGGATCACCTTTGCCTGACCGGAGGGTGGGCCGGTTGGGTTGTGGTTGGGCCCATGGGCGGGAAAGTCGCGGTGGAACCAGTCCGAGCACCACTCCCAGACGTTGCCAGAGACGTTGTAGAGTCCGTATCCGTTCGGCTCGAACTCGTCCACGGGAGCCGTGCCGAGGTAGCCGTCCTCTAGCGTGTTGCGTGAGGGAAAGGTGCCCTGCCAGATGTTACAGCGCCACTCGCCAGAGGATGTCAGCTCGTCGCCCCACGCGTAGCGCCTCTGCTCGAGCCCTCCACGAGCCGCGTACTCCCACTCAGCCTCCGTGGGCAACCTCATTCCGGTCCACGCGCTATAGGCCATCGCGTCGTTCCATGAGACATGAACCACCGGGTGGTCCATCCGGTCCTCGATGGAGCAGTGTGGACCCTCCGGGTGGCGCCAGTCCGCACCGAAGACTTGCCGCCACCACGGTGCCTGAGCCGCGCCACGCGTGGGAGGAAAATCGTCGGGCAGGAGTCCGCCGAACACAAACGACCAGCCGTAGCGTTCGGCTTCCGTGACGTACCCGGTGGCATCCACGAACGTTGCGAATCGTGCGTTGGAGACGACGACCGTGTCGATCCAGAACGGCCGTAGCGCGACCGTTCGCACCGGTCCCTCGCCGTCGTTAGGGAATCTGACTGGGTCATCGGTGCCCATCAGGAACACACCGCTATCGAGCCCTACCGTGCCCAAGGTTACTCCCTTGCTCGTCGAGCTAACTCGTGTGACTTGCGCGGTTCTCGCCGCGGAGTCCTCATCTTGCCCTGAGCCAGGGCGAGAAGCAGCACAGCATGGAGGATGCCTTTCCATCCCGTGGGCCTTCACCTGCCCTGCTCGACTACCGGCCTTTGCTCCTGTTCGAGGACCAGCTCCCTGACGTGCAGCCGTCCGACCTCTAGCTCCTCTATCTCCAAGCGCCCGATCCTGCCGCGCTTCACAGCGAGCGCCCGGATAGCCAGGGCGCCGATCGCCACTGCTCCGGCCGCGCTCGCGCCAACCGCCAAAGCGCCGAGACTCGTCCACCCCAGCCCTGTGGCCACCCGCGCGAAGGCCACCTGCGCTCCGAACGGGGGCTGCGCTCTCCGCCTTGCTTTGCGTCCCTTCTTCATCGTCCTCTCCTTCCTGACCCGCTTGGAGAAAACCCCGGGGGCCAACCCTTTCCAACACAAGCATGATGCCACCCGACCAAGCCCAGCGCGAAGTTCGCAGAATTGACCTTCTCACCAGTTGGGTGAATAGAGGTTAGACCCGCTGGCAGTGCAGCCTCTGGCGGCAGGCTGCCGAGCACATCTTGGCCCCCGCACGGCTGGCGGTGAACTCCGCCCCGCAGCCCCGGCCCTCATCTCCACCAGCTCACGCGGATTCATCACCCTCGCTACACTGTGGGCAACACAACTACTGTGGAAAAGGAGGCTGACAATATGGGTCCTGTAGTAGAGATGCAGGGACTACCCCCGCGCCGACGTCTGAGGATATCGATCGGCTCAGGCTTAGGTACGGATTCTGGATCATCATCACCGGTTTCGCCCTGGTCTTTCTAATCACCATAATATCGACGTTCAGATGGGCCGAGGTTACCAGCGTAGCCACGGTGGTCGGTGCGGTGGCAAGCTTGGTGGGCACCGTGGTGGGCGCCTTCTTCGGCGTGCAGGTAGGGGCTGTGGGCAAGGAGAGGGCGGAAGCTGCCCGCGAACGCTCGGAGCAGGGGATAAAGGCGGCCTTGTCCATGTTGCCGCCAGAGGCTGCTGAGCAGCTACGAGCGGAAATGAACCAATAGGAAAGGCTAGAGCCTCCCATGAGATAGATGCTCTGGCCCGTACTTCTGAGAATTCCCCTTCCACGCACTCGGGTGAATAAGGGTTGGGAACCCTGTCCATAGACCGTAGGATACTTCCAGGGCATCGCACACGCTAGCCATAAGGACGAGCGAAGGAGAACGCCACACGGGGCCATGTGAGAATCGAGCCCTCGGACGGAAGGCGTACTGTTGCGGGACGTGGCGGAGGGTGATCTTCCCGTGTTCTTCGAGCACCAACGGAACCCAGTCGCGAACCGCATGGCCGAGTTCCCCCCAGAAGCTGGGACGCGTTCGTGGCGCACTGGACCAAGATCGTGGCCGACGAGACCGTCATCAATAGGACCGTCCTCTTCGACGGGCGCGTGGCAGGTAACGTGGTGAGCTTCGAGCAGGAGTGTGAACGGGAGGTCGGTTACTGGATAGGGCGTGAGTACTGGGGCAAGGGTGTTGCCACGGAGGCGCTCTCGCAGTTCCTTGCTCACGAGGAGGTGCGCCGTCCCCTCCACGCGGCGGTAGCCAAGCACAACGTTGGCTCCGTCCGCGTCCTGGAGAAGTGCGGCTTCGCTGTCGTCGGCGAGGAAGATGGCGAGTACGTCCTTCGGCTGACGGCGGACTGAGCGCACGCGGCGCGCCTACTCACGCAACTCCTGAGAATGCACCTTCTAAGCACTCAGGTGAATCGGGGAGAAAAGGAGGGCGGGGGCGTTGTAGCTCTGGCCAGGCTAATCACTATCTAGTTA
>DATDKO010000271.1:0-9955 GCA_036519935.1 Rubrobacter sp.
CTCTCTTCGCCGCTACTCGCTACGCTGGCGCTTGGGCAGGTCTATCCCGTGCTGGCCCTGGGACTCGTGGCGGCCTGGGTGGCGGACCGGCGGGACGGGCAGGAGATCTCCGGCGCGGCTCTTGGCCTGGTCGTTTCCTTGAAGCCTTCACTTCTCCCTGTGCTCCTGTGGCCGCTCGCGAGGCGGAGGTGGAGGGCGTTGGCGGCCGCGCTCATCTCCGGGGCGGTGGCCACGCTCATTGGGGTCATCGTACTCGGGCCTGACGAGACGCTGGACTACATCGGGGTTTTGAGGGAGCAACCGGTCAGCGCCTACTGGGACAACGCGTCTCTGCCGTCCGCGGCGGCGCGATTGTTTACGGAGAATCCCTACGCCCAGAACGTCACTACTTTGCCGTGGATGGTCGGTGTCGGCTACGCGCTTGGGGTCATCGCCATCGTCCTTACCGCCATGAGAGTGAGGCACGGACCCGAGGTGGGGTTGTGGGTGCTGGTTGCGGCTTCGCTCCTGGCCTCGCCCATTGCCTGGCACAACTATCTGGTGCTGCTCGGGCCAGGCATCTTGCTGCTCTTGGCGCGGGGCAGGGCGGCGACGGCATTTCTGCTGCTCGCGTTGCAGTCCATCCCGGCGCAGTGGCCCCTGATCTGGAACGACAGGGGCACGGTTGCGGCATCCCTGGCGATGACCCTCTATCTGTATATCCTGATCGCGCACTGGCTCGCCCTCCTGGTCGCAACGAGGGAGCCCGCAGATACGTTCCGGCCTGCTGCAGAGAAGCCAGGATAGAGGGAGTAACGAGCGTCCTTGGGAAGCGTGGCATACTTCCACGTGGGCACCGACCCCTAATGAAAGGTTGAAGAGATGGCAGAGACGCTTATGCAGCGCGTGGTCGAAGCATTGCCCTTCCTGGACGACATCGCGGAAGACGTTCAGCCGAAGGTGCAGGAAGCCGTCGCCGCGGGCGGCACTACGGCACGCAACGTGCTCGACGGCGTCTGGCTCGAGGCGCCATTGCACCCGGCCCTTACAGACGGACCGGTTGGAGCCTGGACAGCGGCGCTCGTCTTCGACGGACTCGACGTTGCTACCGGGAAGGAGCCCATAAGACACGCGGCCGACGCCTCGCTCGTTTTCGGGACGTTGGCAGCGTTTGGGGCCGCCGTGACCGGGCTCTCCGACTGGCGGTACCTGAGTGGAGGGTCGAGGCGGATGGGAGTAGCGCACGGGCTCCTGAACACGATCGGGCTCGTCCTTAGCATCGTCTCGCTAATCCTCCGGGCTTCGGGGCGCAGGAATGCCGGGCGCCTGACCTTTCTGACGGGGTACTCCATCAGTGGCATGGCCGCCCATCTCGGTGGAGAACTCTCCTACCACTACGGGCTACGCGTGGACAGGAACGTCTCCGAGGGAGCTGGCCCCGATGAGTTCGTTCCCGTCCTGGGCGAGAGCGAGCTGGCGCAGAACGACCTGCGCCGGGTCGAGGTCGAAGGGGTGCGAGTCCTGCTTAGCCGTTCCTCTGCCGGCGAGGTCTGCGCCATAGCCGCCACTTGCAACCATTTCTCCGGCCCGCTCGAAGCGGGCGACCGCCAAGGCGACACTATAGTCTGTCCCTTGCACAACTCCCGCTTCGACCTGTGTAGCGGCGAGGTTATCGACGGCCCGGCCGTCTTCCCCCAATCTCGCTACGAGACCAGGGTGCGCGGCGGGAACATAGAGGTCAAGGCCGCCGCGGAGAACGTTCAGAAGAAGGTCAGGTAGTCATCTGTCCACCGGCTGAGAAGGCGACCGGCACGCCCACGGGGCGGGGGATGTCGGCCTGGTGCTGAGCGCCTTCATCTTCGGGTTGGTGGCCTCGAGCGCACTGGTTATCGGCGCGGTCGCCGGGACGTACTGGACGCCGCCCAGGCCGCTGCTCCCCTCGGCCCTGGCCTTCGCCAGCGGCGCCTTGATCTCCGCGTTGGCTTTCGACCTTTTCCAGGAGTCGTTCAAGCACGCCGTCTCCCTGCGGTCAGCGGCTTCTCAGCATTTCAGCTAGTGGTCCCACCTCCTCCCCATGAGCGTAAACCCGACTGCGGCAGACTGCATTTCTCGTGCGCTGCAGAGCGGGACCAGAACAGGAGAAGCTGACATGCTGAGAAGCGAGGGCCTGCAAGGCCCGAAGCGTGCTGACAAGCGAAGCCCGAAGGGCGTAGCGTGCTGACTAGCTTTTTTCCAGCGTCTCCAGGGCTTCTGCGGCGGCGCGACGGAGGGTGCGGCTTGAGTCGACCTGGAAGACCTTTTGCAGATCGCCTCGGGCGCGGGCCCTCTCTCCAAGAGCCACGAGGGCCGAGGCCCGATTGTAGTGGGCGATGCCGAGTTTGGGATCCAGTTTTATTGCCTGGTCTGTGGCTTCGAGGGCGGCGCTGGGGTTGCCTAATGCGTCGAGGCTCGCCCCGAGGGCCGAGTAGTAGCGGGGGAGGGGACGGCGGGCGCAGATCTCATCGTAGAGGTTGGCCGCCTTCTCGTACTCGCCCTTGCGGAAGGCGGTCCCGGCACGGCGTTCGTCCGGGGTGACGGCGCGGGTCATCAGGGCCGTAAGGATGGCGGCGCCGCTGAGGTACACAAGGAGGACGGGGCCATAATTCTCGACGGTCGCGAGGTTCATCACAAAGGGCAGACCCGCGATAAAGACGCCCGTGGAGAGGGGTGGTATCAGCCGCAGGAAAAAGTCCCTGTAGGCCCTTACGCGCAACAGGTCCCTGTTCTGACGGCCGATCAAAAGGGTGAAGACCATCAGGATTACCAGCGCGCCTAACGTCGGATAGAGTAGCTTCACGAGAGCTCTTCCAGCATCCTTCTGGAGGCCGACCGGAAGCGGCGGGGGAGGTCCGTACTCTGCGCCTTCTCGAGGTCCTTGACGGCCCTGCTCTTCTTCCCCATCCTTTGTAAGATGAGGGCGCGGTTGTAGTAAGCGAGGCCGTACTCTGGATCGTCTTTGATCGCCTGCGTCGAGGCTTCCACTGACTCCTCGTAACGCTCAGAAGCCCCGAGGGCGGCCCCTAGAAAGGCCTTGTTGCGGGCTAGCGGCTTCTCCCCTACCAGCTCCCTGTAGAGCTCGACCGCCCTTGCGTAATCGCCGGCGCGGAAGGCCCTGTTGGCGCTACGCTCCAGGGAGGACGTGGAGAGGAAGCTGGCGCCGATTATGGCGACAGCGGAGACGGCCATCCAGGCCAGGAGTATCCGCCCCTCTCCGTAGCTCTGGACTACGAACAGGCTCAGCACCATCAAGAGCAGAGCGAGGAAGGGGAGGGCCTTGCGGGCGAGGTCGCCCCAGACTTTAGCCCTTGCCAGGTCGCGGTTGGCGGCGTAGATCGTCTGCCAGCTCACGAAGAGGAGCAGGAAGATCAAGACTATCGTTATCGCTCCGGAGCCCACACCTCCCCCTTAAGAGCCGACCGGTGCACGCTCGAGACTCTCCAATACCCCGAGCGCAGGGGCGACCAGCCTATCGAAGTCCTCGTCGGAGAGAGCGGCCCGCGCTCCTTCGACGGAGACGGGTTCCTGGAGCTCGATCCAGGACTTGCATCCGCCGTACTCATCCCTGTACGGAAGCTCGACCATTTCGGGGAGCAGATAAGTGCGCAGGACGAGCACCGTAAGTGGCTTCTTCGGACGCCACTTAAAGCGGCTCTCTGCGTACTCGGGCGTCCACATGTGATGCGGGTCGAGCGCCGACAGTTCTTCGGCCTCGGAGATCTCGTAGGCGCCCTCGACCTCTGCGAACGACGAGAAGCGCAGGGGTCCATCGTCGGCGAGGTCAGGGATCCCGTCCATCAGGCCGCGATATTCCTCTTTCAGTAGTTCCGGCCCCTGGTGCTCGTAACCGGGGAGGAGCAAAAAGCGCGTCCGGGGCACGGCGAAGGCTTTCTCCCTTATACCGCCCTTCCTGACGACGAGCGCCGTCTCTCCGCGCTCCAGCGCCCTGACGGCGACCGCCCACTCCTTGAGCGCGTGCTGTAGAGAATCCAAGACATCACCTCTCGTATAATGTGACCGTCGCACGCCTGATTATATGACGAGAGCGTTCCGGCTTCGATAAAGGAGGCACAATTGACCCAGCAAGAGACACCGCACCGCGTAGAACGAGATTCGATGGGGGAGGTGAAGGTCCCCCGCGACGCCCTCTTCGGCGCCCAGACCCGCCGCGCCCTGGATAACTTCCCCGTAAGCGACCTCAGGTTCCAGAGACGGTTCGTCCAGGCTCTCGGCGCCATAAAGCTAGAGTCGGCGAACGTGAACAACGAGCTGGGTTTGCTCGAGGACGAACTCAAGGACGCCATCGTGGAGGCGGCGGAAGAGGTCGTCGAGGGAAGGCTCGACAACCAGTTCGTGCTCGACATCTTCCAGACAGGGAGCGGCACCTCCACGAACATGAACGCCAACGAGGTCATCTCCAACCGGGCCATCCAGATCCTGGAAGGCGAGCTGGGCTCCAAGAGCCCGGCCCACCCCAATGACCATGTCAACCAGGGCCAGTCCTCTAACGACGTCATCCCGACCGCCATCCACGTCTCCACGCTCGTAGCTATCAAAGAGGATCTGCTCCCAGGCCTGCGGAAGCTCCAGGAGGCGCTCGACGTGAAGGCCAGCGAGTTCGATGATGTCGTCAAGACCGGGAGGACGCATCTCCAGGACGCCACCCCGATACGCCTCGGACAGGAGTTCCGCGGCTACGCGGGCCAGATCGAACGCGGCATACGGCGCGTCGACAAAGCCGTAGAAGACCTCGGCGAAGTGGCCCTCGGTGGCACAGCCGTGGGTACCGGCGTCAACACCCACCCCGAGTTCGCATCCAAAGTCTGCGAGAGGCTCTCCTCTCGCTTTGGTATCGAGGTACGCGAGACGGAGAACCACTTCCAGGCCCAGAGTGCCATGGACGCGGCCGTTTTCACCAGCGGCGCCCTCAAGACCGTCGCGGTAAGCTTGCTCAAGATCTCCAACGACATCCGCTGGCTCGGGGCGGGACCCCGCGCCAACCTCGCCGAGATAGCATTGCCGGAAGTGCAGCCTGGCTCATCCATCATGCCAGGCAAGGTGAACCCTGTGATCGCAGAGAGCGCCGCCATGGTCGCCGCTCAGGTCATAGGCAACGACGCCACAATCGCTTTTGCCGGAGGGAGCGGCAACTTCGAGCTAAACGTCATGTTCCCTGTGATCGCCTACAACCTGATCCAGAGCATAGAAATCCTGGGTTCAGCCTCGGCCAACCTCGCAGACCAGTGCGTCTCCGGTCTCCAAGCGACAGACCGCGGTCCCGAACTAGTCGAGCAGGGCCTCATGCTTGCCACGGCCCTCGCCCCCGTGGTTGGCTACGACAAAGCGGCGGAGATCTCCAAACAGGCCTACAAGACAGGCAAGACCATCCGCGAGGTAGCACGCGAAAGCACAGACCTCTCCGAAGTAGAACTCGACAGGTTGTTGGACGCGCGCAAGATGACATAGATCCAGGCCCCGACGGGGATGTGACGTCGCTGATATTCGGCTGTTGCTAGAATGAGTGTATGGCCGTCGTCCGCCAACAGGTTACGGCTAATCTTCGCATAACCGCGCGAACTCCCTAGACTCCTGGATGCCTGCAAGCATCGAGGGGGTAGCGATGCTCGATGCGAATCAACGGTTTCTCCAGATGCTTCCCACCGCGCACGATCCCGCAACGCCCCATGCCCCGATCCAACAAGCCAGCATGTTTTTCGATCCATGATTTATTTCACCCTTGATTTGTGATTAGTTTTATGATTAGATATAAATCATAATGACGGAGAGAGGCGAGACAAGGGTTGCTGTGGACCTGGTGGTATTCGGGCTGGTGGAGGGCGAGCTCTCGGTGTTGATGGGCTGGAGGCCGCACGCGCCTTACGAGGGTTTCTGGGCTTTGCCGGGGGAGTTCCGGCATTCGGGACAGCCGGTAGATGAGCTGGCGCGGGAGGTGCTGGAGCGGACGACGGGTGTCGAGCGGGCGTGGATGGAGCAGTTGGCTACGTTCGACCGTCCGCCTGTGATCGGTGAGAGCGGAGATGTTTCGACGCCGGGGCGGGACCCGCGGGGTGAGATCGTATCGGTGACGTACATGGCTGTGGTCGGGGCGGACCGGGTGAGGGAGGATTATGGCGGGGATCTGGGATGGCAGGCCGTGCGGCGGTTGCCGGGGAGGGTGGCCTTCGACCACCGTGAGATCCTGGACTATGCCGTGCGGCGCTTGCAGAGCAAGCTCGGGTACTCGTCGCTCGGCTTCGAGCTGCTAGCCGAGGAGTTCACGCTGCCCGAGTTGCAGCGTGTCTACGAGGCGGTTCTCGGCGTCGCGTTGAACCGGGGGAACTTCCGGCGCAAGGTACTCGAAGCGGGAGTAGTGGAGGATACGGGGAAGACGAGGCCGGCTCGTGGCAAGCCGGCGCATCTATACAGGTTCAGGCGGCGGGCCTTCGGGCTCTTCGAGACGCCGGACGGGTTCATCGAGGGATAGGGGGTAGGGATATGTTGGGGATCGGGTACTTCAAGGCGCAGCCTACGGAGTTCGTCAGAAAGGTGGCCGGTGGAAGGGTGAAGAGGGAGGGGCAGGCTCTTTCCTTCTACTACCTCAAGCGCCGGACGAGCATCGTGGTCGTGCCCGTCTCCAGCGCGGACGCGGCGTTCGTGTTCAACGAGCAGACCGGAAACTACCAGGCGGTCACGATACAGGGCCAGCTCACGTACCGCATCGTCGAGCCACGGCGGACCATGGAGTTGCTCAACTACGTGATCGATCCGAAGCGGCGGGCGCACGTCTCCCAGGACCCGGAGCGGCTGAAGCAGAGAATCGTCGTCGCCGTCCAGATGGAGACCCGTCGGCAGGTGGAAGGTAAGTCGCTCGAAGGGGTGCTCGGGAACGCTGCGAACATCTCGGCGGAGGTCCAGGAGGAGGTGGGATCCCGCGCTCTGCTGGCGCCGCTCGGGGTGGAGCTACTCAGCCTGAACTTCACCTCCGTCAGCCCCAACCCCGAGGTTGGGAAGGCTCTGGAGGCGGAGTACAGGGAGACCCTGCTGAGGCGGGCTGACGAGGCCATCTACGCGCGGAGGGCCGCGGCGGTCGAGGAGGAAGGCAAGATCAAATCGAACGAGCTGGAGGGTGAGATCTCACTCGCCCGCGAGCGCGAGCGACTCATCGACCTGGAAGCCGCCAACGACCGCAAGAAGTCGCAGGCGTGGGGTGAGCGCAGGGAACTGGAGGCGGGTTTCACGGCACGGGCCAGCGAGATAGAGCTCTCCCCTTACCGCGACTTCGATCCCAGGAAGGTCCTGGCCCTCGCCATGCGCGACATTGGCAACAATGCTGGCAAGGTCGGCAACCTCAACATCACTTCCGAGGTGCTCGCGGATCTCCTGCAGACGGAGATGAACGGTGCCAACTGAGTGGGACAAGATCGTGGTCATCACCAGGAAGACGGGATTGGAGGAGCTTCTCGAACGCTTTGTGACCAAGGAGCAGGCCAGGTTCTACCTGGAGCACTCAGGCCTACCCTTCGAGCCCTATGAGGAGGAGCAGCGCACCCACGACGAAGCCCTGACCAGACTCAGGGCAGCCCTTCCCGGCGGCGTCCGCAGCCAGTTCGTCGAGCGCTCGTTTCTTCCTACGTTCGCGTTCGGGGAGCGGGACCTCGTCATGACCCTCGGGCCTGACGGCATGGTCGTCAACGTC
Source organism: Rubrobacter sp. (assembly GCA_036519935.1). GTDB lineage: Bacteria > Actinomycetota > Rubrobacteria > Rubrobacterales > Rubrobacteraceae > Rubrobacter_D. Next base: position 7,712 of record DATDKO010000271.1, read on the forward strand.
GCCAAATACCTGCGCGGCGGGCAGCCGATCCTAGCCTTCAACCCGGATCATTCGACCATAGACGGCATCCTCATACCATTCCGGGTGGAGGAGGCGGGGGCGGCGATCCGGACCGTCCTGCGCGGAGATTACCGGGTGCGCGAGGTGACTATGGCCCGCGCCCAGCTAAGCGACGGCCAGAGCTTGCTCGCCTTCAACGACCTCTTCGTCGGGAGAAAGACCCACATCTCGGCCCGCTACCATCTCACGCACGGGCGGCGCTCCGAGAACCAGTCTTCGAGCGGAATCATAGTCTCGACAGGCGCGGGGTCCACCGGCTGGCTAAGCTCCGTCCTAAACGGCGCGGCTGGGGTTGTCGAGCCGTTCGCCGGTAAGAAGGCCGCGGCGCCGGTCCGTGAGGGATTCCGTTTCGCCTGGGACGCGCCGAGGCTGTGCTTCAGCGTCCGTGAGCCGTTCGTCAGCAAGGCGTCGGCGGCGGGGATAGTGTGGGGCGACGTCAGGGCCGGCGAGAAGTTGGAGGTCATCAGCCAGATGCCGCAGGACGGTGTGATCTTCAGCGACGGCGTGGAGACCGACTACCTGGCCTTCGACTCCGGCGCAATCGCCAGCATCTCCGTCGCCGACGAGAAGGCAAGGCTAGTCGCCGCATAGAGGTGGCAAGCATCGCAGGCAGTAGTACCCAACGATTGGGCAACAAAGTCGCAACGGCGGAGAGTCTCTGCGGGACGTGGGAGCCTCGCGTATAATTTTCGCGCAGGGAGCAGGAGTGACGAACATGATCTCCACACCAACGACGCCGGTTGATGTGCCTGAGCCGGGCTCAGCGGAGGAGCTCGGACGCTTCGCGGCTTTGCAGGCGAAGCTCGGGCCGCTAGCGCGGCGGGTGCTCTCCGATCCGCGCGCCTACCAGACGGTCGTCGTGGTGCCCAGCCTGACACTCGACGTCGAGGAGTTGGCGAAGATACCCGGTGCGCACCACTACGAGGAACGGCTGCTCTGCATGCTGATGCTCTTGCGCCTGCCCCGCACCCACCTCGTCTACGTCACAAGCCAGCACATCGCGACAGCCATAGTGGACTATTATCTGCATCTCCTGCCGGGCATCCCGTTGCGCCACGCCCGCAGTCGGCTGACGCTCCTCTCCTGCCACGATGCCTCCGACGTGCCGCTGACGCAGAAGATACTCGACCGTCCGCGTCTGGTGGAGCGGATACGCTCTGCGATAGCAGACACGGAGGCGGCGCACATGAGCTGCTTCAACAGCACGGCGCTGGAACGGAGTCTCGCCGTTCGGCTTGGCATCCCGCTCTACGGCAACGACCCACAACTCAACTACCTCGGGACCAAGAGCGGTAGCCGCGAGGCGTTCAGGGAGGCCGGGGTCCAACTGCCATATGGGTTCGAGCATCTGCGCGACGGGGACGACGTAGTCGAGGCCGTTGTCGAGCTCAAGCGCTGCAAGCCAGGGCTGCGAAGGGCGGCCATAAAGCTGGATGAGGGTTTCTCGGGTGAGGGGAACGCCGTCTTCCCCTACGACGGCGCGCCTGAGGGGAGGGACCTCATGTCCTGGGTTCGGGACGAGTTGCCGGGGCGCATCAAGTTCGAGGCAACGGGAGAGACTTGGGAGCGTTACCGGCGGAAGTTCGAGGAGATGGGCGGCATCGTGGAGTGCTGGCTGGAGGGGGAAGAGGTGCGCTCGCCTTCAGTGCAGTGCCGGATCAATCCCCTTGGGGAGGCGAATGTAGTCTCCACGCACGACCAGGTCCTGGGAGGGCCTTCAGGCCAGATCTTCCTCGGCAGCACGTTCCCCGCTGACGCCGAGTACAGCCGCGACATCAAGGAGGCCGGAGACAGGGTAGGTGAGGTTCTCAGGGAACGCGGTGCCCTGGGAAGGTTCGCCATCGACTTTATCTCCGTCAGGCGAGGCGAGGGCTGGGAGCACGCGGCTATCGAGATCAACCTTCGCAAGGGCGGCACCACGCATCCGTACCTGATCCTGCGTTTCCTGACGGACGGTACCTACGACGCCAATGACGGATTGTACTGCACGCCGACGGCGAAGCCCTGCTACTACTACGCTTCTGATAACCTCCAGAGCCCCGTATACAAGGGCCTGACCCCCGACGATCTGGTGGATATAGCTGTCGACAACGGCCTCCACTTCGACGGCGCCTCCCAGCAGGGGGTAGTTTTCCACCTCATCGGGGCGCTCTCCCAGTACGGCAAGGTCGGCACCGTCTGCAT
>DATDKO010000272.1:0-8477 GCA_036519935.1 Rubrobacter sp.
GACTAGGGCCTGTTTGCAAATCATAACCAGATCTTGATCGCTGCCAGCTTCAGCATCGCCTCGTAGTTCTCCGCTCGCTTCTCGTAGCGGGTCGCCACCCGCCTGAAGTGCTTGAGACGATTGATGAGCCTCTCCACCACATTCCTTGTGCGGTAGATGGCTCGATCAAAGGCTCCTCCACGATGCTCGTTGGTCCTTCTGGCTATCGTGATCCTTATACCTAAACGTCTTAGGTAGCGCCTTATCACCCCCTTGGCGTAGCCCTTGTCGGCGCAGATGCGTCCAGGGCGTAGCTTCGGACGCCCGCATCCAGCCCTCTTGAGCTCTCCATTGTCCATAAGGGGCCAAAAGCCTACCATCTCGTTTCTTTGGCCCTCGCTCAAATAGAAGACCATAGGCTTGCCCGAACCTTCCGCTCTTAGGTGTATCTTGGTAGAAAAACCACCCTGAGAGTAGCCTAGCGCCTCGCTCTTTGGGTCCCCCCTTTTGCCCCGGCGGCGTGCTGATGGGCTCTGACTATGGTGGCATCCAGGTAGTGGACCTCCCAATCTAGCTCTCCTGCTTGATCTTTTTGGCTCTGCAGAGCCTTGAGCACTTGATCCCACACTCCGGCTTTCTGCCAGCGGTAGAAGCGGCTGGCAACCGTCCTCCACGGGCCGTATCTGTCGGGAAGGTCGCGCCATGGTGATCCGGTGCGATCTATCCAGAGCATGCCGTTTACGATAGGCCGATGATCGGTGTTGGGACGGCCCCTTTTTGGCTTCCTTGGGGGCAGGTGTGGCTCCAAGAGTTCCCATTGGTTGTCTGTCAAATCTCCTCGTGTCATGCCACAAGCGTTCCCGAATCATGGTTTTGCAAACACGCCCTAGCTGAAATGCTGACAAGCCGCCTGGCGAAGCCCGGCGTGCTGACATGCTGCCTCAATACCTCGCCTTCACCCGTACGGCCGCCTCGTCGATCTCACGCTCTTCTTCGGCCTGAAGCAACCTGTTCAGGGACTCGACCGCGACCTCGAGCTGGGAGCGGCGGGGCTCGGTGGTAGTGAAGTATCTCTGCAGGAAGTTGCCAACGGCTATAGAAGGGCGGGTCATGCCGAAGATGAACCAGGCTTCGGAGATGAGGATGAACTGAACGATGGCGTAGCCCCACCACGCTATCAGCGGGTCGAGGAGGGCTGCGAGGATTATGTAGAGCAGGATGTTCGTACCGCAGCGGGGGTGGATGCGGCTGCTGTTTCTGGCGTTCTGGAGGGTCACCTCACCATACGTCTCGTAGGCGGCGACGGCTTTGTGTTCGGCCCCGTGGTAGCGGCCGATGGGGGTGAACTTCATAGCCGCGAAGAAGATGAGCAGGATAGGCAGGATGGGAAACGCTGCGAAGAAGGCGAAGACGCCGCCAATGGCTCCCACCCCGCTACCGAGTTGCATCAGGCTCACAAAGAGCCAGAGGACGGCCAGCGTGGCCGCGAAGAAGAGCAGACTCCAGATAGATCCGAAGACCTGGGCGAAGACCCTGCCCCACAGAAAGAACGAACGTATTACAGGCCAGCGGGAGACGCGTTGCACGGCCGGGTTCGTGGGCCTTCGCAAGACGGAGGGTTCGATCTTGATGTGGATCTCCCCCTTCCTGCGATACGCGACGCTGGTGTAGTTCGGGCCGAAGAGGTCGAGCCCGTCCCACCGGGCCATCCCACCGAAGACTAGACGCCCCCCGTTTTTCTCCATCGCGACGTCTTTGGCCACGGTTCTCCCTCTTCTAGGCAAGGATCAGGCCTTTAAGATTAGCACGCTCCGTCTTACGCCTCCGCTTGTCAGCACTTCAACACGGCGGCTTCGCCGCCTTGTCAGCCAGTCAGCCAGGGCCCGGACACACGCAAGCTCAAAAGCTGACATGCCGACAAGTCGCCTGGAACAAGCGACTCGCTGACTAGCTGAAATGCTGAACTAGCCGCAAGAGGCCGCCCTCGCTTTCGAGTTCCCTATCAGCCAGGAACCGCGTGGTGACGCCGCCCCTTCTGAACTCCTCGTCCTCGAGCACGGCGAGGTGCAGCGGAAGGGTCGTCTCCATACCAGAGACGGCGAACTCGTCGAGGGCCCGAAGACCGCGGCGTATGGAGGCCTCGCGGTCGCGGGCGTGCACGATGAGCTTCGCAAGGAGGGAGTCGTAGTATGGGGGCACCACGTAGCCGGCATAGAGGTGGGAGTCGACCCTGACGCCCGGTCCGCCGGGCGGATTATAGACCTCGACGAGCCCGGCCTGGGGCAGGAAGTTGCGGTTGGGGTCCTCGGCGTTGATTCTGAACTCTATCGCGTGCCCGTCGGGATAGAGGGCATCCTCAGGGATCTCCAGATGCTCGCCCGAGACCACCTTCAGCTGTTCGGCAACGATGTCGACACCCGAGATCATCTCCGTCACGGGATGCTCGACCTGGAGGCGGGTGTTCATCTCGATAAAGTAGAATTCTCCGTCCGCGTAGACGAACTCCACGGTCCCAGCACCCTCGTAACCCAGGGAGCCGATCAGATCGGCCGAGGCCGCCATGAGATCCTCCCTTACGTCCTCCGGCAGGCCGGGCGCAGGCGATTCCTCGATGAGCTTCTGGTAACGGCGCTGGATGGAGCAGTCCCTCTCGGGGAAGGTGACCGTCTCACCATGAGAGTCAGCGAGGACCTGTACCTCCACATGCCTGAGCCTTTCGAGGTACTTCTCGACGTAGACCGAGCCGTCGCCGAAGTTGGCCCCTGCCTCCCTGCTCGCGCCGAGGTAGGCGGCCTCGACCTCGGCCTCGGCCTCGGCCACCCGCATCCCCTTCCCCCCGCCGCCGGCGCTCGCCTTGATAACCAGCGGATAGCCGACCTCGGCGCCGACGCGTTTGACCTCCTCCACGCTCTCGCAATGGCCTTTGGAGCCAGGGGTCACGGGGACGCCTGCTGCGGCCGCGGCCTCGCGGGCCTCCGCTTTGTCGCCCATCCTGGCGATGGTGCTCGAGTCGGGGCCGACGAACTTCAGGCCGACCCGCTCGCAGATCTCGGCGAAGCGGGCGTTCTCGGCGAGGAAACCGTAGCCGGGATGGACGGCGTCGGCGCCAGTGAGCTCAGCGGCGGAGATGATCGCCGGTACGTTCAGGTAGCTGCTCACCGCAGGAGGCGGGCCGATGCAGACCGACTCGTCGGCCAACTCGTGGTGCAGGGAGTCCCTGTCAGCGGTGGAGTAGACAGCGACGCTCCTTACCCCCAGCTCGCGGCAGGCCCGGATTATACGCAGGGCGATCTCGCCGCGGTTCGCTACCAGGACCTTGCCGATCACTACTGTTCGTTGGGCCGCAGGTAGAAAAGCGGCTGGTCGTACTCGACGCCACCGGCGTTCTCGGCCAGGACCTCGACGACCTCCCCTGAGACGTCGGCGACGATCTCGTTCATCAGCTTCATCGCCTCGACGATGCAAAGGGTCTGCCCGGCGCTGACCGTATCCCCCACCTCGACATAGGCGTCCTCACCGGGTGCCGGGGCCCTGTAGAAGGTCCCGACCACGGGCGAGCGCACCGCGTGCAACCCGTCCATCTCGGGCGAGTACTCAGGCTCGCCTCCCTCGGAAACGCCCTGGGTCCCCGATGCGGCCTGGTTGACTGAAGACGTGGCTGGAACCTCGGGTCTGGCCCTGACCGAGATCTCCGTCTCCCCCTGGCGGACCCGGATCTCACCCATCCCGCTCTCGCGCACGAGCTCGACGAGCTGCTCGACCTCCCTTAGCGGCAGCGGATCTCGCCGGTTTTCATCCATCTCTGGCATAGTCAGGGATTCTACACGTCAGCCCGTGGGAAAACCCGCCCCCGGATGTACAATGGCCCAAGATCCATGGAGACCGGACGCCCTAGCATCAACGTCCTCGACCCCAGGGTGGCCCAGCAGGTGGCCGCCGGAGAGATCGTGGACCGCCCGGCCTCGGTGGTCAAGGAGCTGGTCGAGAATGCCCTCGACGCAGGCGCCTCCCGCATCGAAGTCGAGCTGGGAGACGGCGGCACCTCGCGCATCCTGGTGCGCGACGACGGCTCGGGGATGTCCAGGGGCGACGCAGGCCTCTCCGTACTCAGGCACGCGACGAGCAAGATCCGGAACGTCGAAGATATCGAGGCCGTGACCACCCTGGGATTCAGGGGCGAGGCGCTCCCCTCTATCGCCAGCGTCTCCTCTTTCTCCCTGACTACCTCTACGGGCGAGGGCGCGGCCACGAAGGTCGTCGTGGAGGGCGGGGAGGCGGCCGAGGTCTCGGCCGCCTCCCACCCTAAGGGGACGACCGTCCTCGTCGACCGACTTTTCTACAACGTCCCCGCAAGACGCGCCTTTCTGAAGGGCGCGCGGGCGGAGCGCTCGGCGATAGTGGAGGTCGTGACGCACCTGGCGATCGCCCACCCCACGCTCGCCTTCCGCCTGACGGAGGGAGGCAGAGACTATCTCTCGCTGCCTGAGGCGGGAGATCTACTCGAACGCCTGTCTCAGATCCTGGGCGTCGCCAAAGCGCGCGCGCTGCGCAAGGTGGAGTACGAGTCGGGACCTTTCGGTGTCTCGGGCTACGCAGCCCTTCCAAGCCTGACGGAGGGCAGTAGAGCCCACCAGACGATCTCGGTGAACGGCCGCTTCGTCAGGGCAGAGAACCTCCACCGCGGCCTCGACGACGCCTACAGGGCGACCGTCCCGTCCGGACGCTACCCGCCGGTCGCCGTCGAGATAACCGCCGACCCCCGCCGCGTCGACGTGAACGTCCATCCCACAAAGCAAGTCGTCCGCTTCTCGGAGGAGAGGGCGGCCCGCGAAGCCGTGGCCGCCGCCGTCAGAGACGCCATCGAGTGGCGCGCCGCGACACCACCATCGAACCCGCGAGCACCCGAAAGAGCTTTCACCCAGGATCGCTTTGCAGGGCCCACGCGTCCACCGGCGGACTACCCTTCCTACGCCGCTGAAGGCCGCTCTCCTTACACAGCGCCTCCCGCCCGTGGTCTGCAGGAGGCGCGCGAAAGGCTCTCCGAGGCTTCCACGCCGCTCGATGAATCGCTCGCCGAGGAGCGTGGACGATACGGAGAGTTGCCGGAAAGGGGCGGGTTGCCGCGGGCCTCCCCCGAGGAACTGCGGGTCATAGGGCAGCTCGCTGCGGGCTACATCCTCATCGAGGAGCCGGAATCCCTCTGGGTCGTCGACCAGCACGTCGCCCACGAGCGGGCCATTCTGGACAGGCTTCACGACTCGGACAGCCCGGCGACGGTGCAGAGCCTCCTCGTCCCCGAGGTCGTCGACCTCTCCCCCGCTGAGGCCGAGCTGGCCGCGGCAAGCCTGGAAGAGCTCTCCGTCTACGGCTTCGAGGCCGAGCCGTTCGGGCCGAGATCCGTGAGGGTTACTGCCGTGATCTCCACGCTAGCCGACAGGGATATAGCAGGGGCATTCAAGGACGCTCTCTCGGCCATCTCGGGCACCGAGCCGGGCCACCGCCGCGAAGACCATATCCTCGCCACCATAGCCTGCCACTCTGCCGTAAAGATGGGAGACAAACTCTCCCAGCCCGAGATGGAAGCACTGATAAAGAGCTGGCTAGAAAGCCGCCTCCCTGCCACCTGCCCGCACGGGAGGTCTATCTGCTACCGGATCGGCCTGAACGAGGTGGCCCGCAAGCTCGACCGGCATTAATGGAGCATGTCAGCACGGCGGCTCCGCCGCCTTGTCAGCCAGTCAGCCAGGGCTCGCAAGCGCGAAAGCTGACATGCGCGGCATTGGGAAGGTCCAAGCCTTCCCAATGCCGCTATTAGCACTCCTCTACCGCTCTGGGGCTTTGCCCGGCGAGGTCGCCCATGTATACGACCCTGTAAAGTCCCCGGTCGCCCTTCGCGTATCCTGGCTCGTCTACCTCGGAGGCCCCTGCCCACAGGCCGCTCTCTCCCGACTACCAACCTTCCACTAAATAGGTACTACGTGGAGCATCCGGAGATCGTCCCCTCGGCGCGACGGTAGGGCTTACCGTATAAATATCGCTTGCGGGCACTACAAACGGGAGAACTCCTCGACGTGACCAGAGACAGATTGCTCGGCGCATTCGCCGTCGTTGCGGCGGCCTTTATCTGGGGAACGCTCGGGCTGTTCGCCAAGATCCTCTACGCCCAGGGTGTCTCCTTCGAGTCGTTGGTCGCGGTGCGGGCTTCTATCGGGTGGGCGGCCGTATTGCTTTTCGTCCTGGCCACCGGCGGCGCAAGGAGCCTGCGGGTTTCGGGAAGGGACCTGGTGTTCCTGGTCCCACTGGGGCTCGTGGGGATAGGCTTCTTCTACCTGCTCTACTTCTATACGATCAGGGAGAGTACGGTCGGGACGGCGGCGATCCTGCTCTACAGCTCGCCCGCTTTCGTGGTGGTGCTTGCGCGGCTGTTCCTGAAGGAGGCTCTGAACGCGGCGAAGGTGATCGCGCTCTTCCTGACCATCGGTGGGATCTTCCTGGTCGCCGGCGCCTACGACCCGGCAAACCTGGAGGTGAGCCCGAAGGCGCTGCTGGCGGGACTGCTCTCGGGACTGACCTACGGGCTGTATTCGATCTTCGGCCGTCCCGTGGCAGGCCGCCTGGGTCCCTCCGTTATCCTGAGCTACGCACTCTTCTTCGGGGCCTCGCTGCTCGTCGTGACCGCGCTTCCCACGCTCGGTACGTTGGCCGGCCTCTCGGTGGGCTCCTACGCCCTGCTACTGATGCTCGCGGTTGTGCATACGACGCTCGGGTTCGCGCTCTACACCTTCGGGCTCGGGCGTCTCGGGGCGGGGAGGGCGGCCATAGTGGCCACGATCGAGCCCGTCGTGGCAGGCGCCCTTGGGGTGGTGCTGCTTGCGGAGGACCTTACCGTACCTAAAGTGGTCGGCGCAGGACTCGTGATCTCCGGCGCCGCACTAGCCCAGATCAAAGTCCGAAAGTATTCCAGCTAGTCAGCACGCCTCGGGCCTATAGACCCTCGCTCTCAGCTTCTCCCGTTTCGGCCTCGCTTGGCTGCGCACTAGTGATCAGTGCCTGAGGCGGTCACGTTTTACGCTAGCGGCGAGGTTTCGGGACGACTTGCTGAAATGCTGAAATGCTGATCGACCTTGGCCTTTCTCCGCCAAAGCGGGTACTATGTTGCCCCACGTTGAGATCTGCCGCCTGCAAGAGATCCACTTCGCTGGAACCCGGAGGATAGAGGAGGAACGCCATGCCTATAGAGTTCAAGGAAGGCGGTTCGGACTACTCCCTCGGGGTCGAGGAGGAGCTCCCCATCGTAGACGCGACCACCGGTGAGCTGGTGCAGAAGATCGAGGAGATCATGAGCCGGCTGCCAGGGGAGTTGCACGAGTCCGTCTCCTACGAGCTGTTCCAGTCGGTGATGGAGATAAAGACTCCACCCTGCGCCTCGACCTCTGAGGTCGAGAAGCACCTGCGCGAGCTACGCAGCCGGGTGGGCTCGTGGGCCGCAGCCTGCGGCGCCTCGCTCGCCTCCGCAGGGACCCATCCCTTTTCCCGCTACAGAGACCAGAAGGTCACTGACCAGGAGCGCTACAAGAACGTCTTGAGGACGCTACGCTGGATCGCCCAGCGCGAGGTGATCTTCGGCCAGCACGTCCACGTGGCCGTCCCAGGCCCGGAGGAGGCGATCATCGCCCACAACCGTCTCGCCGAGCAGACGCCGATCCTCCTGGCTCTCTCGACCAACTCTCCTTTCTGGCAGGGATTCGACACAGGCTTCGAATCGGCAAGGGTGAAGGTCTTCGAGAACTTCCCGCGTGCCGGCCTCCCTCCCGCGTTCCCCGACTACGACGCATTCGAGGGTTACGTGGACCTGATGGTCGAATCCGGCGCGATTGAGGACTACACATTCTGTTGGTGGGACGTGCGCCCGCACCCCAAGATCGGGACGATAGAGTTGAGGGTTCTCGACTCCCAGACCAACCTGAAGGACACCCTTGCCCTTACCGCCCTGACCCAGTGCCTCGTCGCCCAGGTACTCGAGGAAATCGGCCCGCACGAACCCTACAACATGCACCTGGCGGTAGAGAACAAGTTTCGCGCCGCCAGGTACGGTATGGATGCGGCGTTCTACGACAACCACGACAAGATCACGGTCCCGGCCAGGGACCTCGCCCGTAACCTCGTCGAGCGGCTGAAGCCCCACGCCCAGGACCTCGGCTGCGAGAGCGAGCTAGAAGGCGTCCTTGAGATAGTGGAAGGCGGCACGGGCAGCCAGCGCCAGCGCGAGATCTACAAAGAGAGCGGTAACTTCCTCGACGTCGTCGCCTTCCTTATAGAAGGTACCCGCCCCGCCCTCGCCGAGGAACAAAGCTAGTCAGCCCGCCGGCTGCGCCGACTTGTCAGCACTTCAGCATTTCAGCGAGTCAGCACGCCGCCTGACGGTGGCTCTCAGCAATTCAGCCGGGGGTAGGCCTCGCCCGAGGCTAGGGAGAAGCCCCGAGGGATGCTCCTGCTCG
>DATDKO010000273.1:0-3369 GCA_036519935.1 Rubrobacter sp.
CTTGGGGAGCAGCGAGCGGTGGACGCTGAAGCGCTATCCTACGATGGACGCCCTCGAAGCAGTAAGAAGACCAAACCGACAACCTTCGAGATATCGACCTGCAAAGTACCGCTTGCTCACGGAAACCCTTGATTGTTCGAGTGCGATGTTGTGACCAGCACCTGTACTAAGGTGTTGGCGTTCCTATACCTTACGCTGCTTAAGGTGCTTTTCGCGCCAATCGGTTTGCGAACGCGCTTTCGCCCGATGTTTGCAGGCTTTAACCTATCTAACTTGACACAAGTGTAATAAGCCGAGTGACTAGATGTGGCGGCGCCGTGGAACCGAGGCTGCAACTACCTATGCTAACTAGCAAGAGCGCTAGCTACCGCCGGTTTCAAGACGTTGCACGTTGCGGGACTCAAGCGCTGGAGGCAGATTCGGAAGCAGCGCATGTGCAAGCCGATGAGTAACTGTGGTGACTCATTCTCCTTGTCGTACACAGTCAGGAAAAATGCGGATGTGTAAGGAAGGTAGGAAGACCAATAGAGCGGTACGAGCAAGGGAGGTGTGCCTGTGTGTGGCATAGTAGGTTACGTTGGCAAAGAGCGCTGCGTCGAGGTCCTCATGGAGGGCTTGAGGCACTTGGAGTACCGGGGCTACGATTCGGCGGGACTGGCGTTGCAGGTCTCTGGCCGGATAGAGGTAATCAAACAGGCCGGGCACCTGAACAAGCTCGCCGAGGCCGTCGTGGAGCACAACGGCAACCTCTCCCGGGTGCGGGCCGGCGTAGGTCATACCCGCTGGGCGACGCACGGACGACCGAACGAGGTTAACGCCCACCCGCAGGTGGGGAATGGCGGAATGGTGGCGGTGGTGCACAACGGCATTATCGAGAACTTCGCTGAGCTCAAGGAGGAGCTCGAGGGTCGCGGCGTCGCATTCGAGTCCGAGACGGACACGGAAGTCATAGCGCACCTGCTCGCCGAAGGCCTGGAGGAGGGTGGCTCGCTGCGCGAGGCGCTGGCCAAGGCTTTGAGGCGCCTAAGGGGCTCGTTCGCGGTCGCGGCGGTGGACGCGAGCGAGCCCGAGAAGATCGTGGCCGCCCGGCACCAGAGCCCGCTGGTCTTGGGCCTGGGAGAGGGCGAGAATTTTCTGGCGAGCGCGGTTCAGGCTCTGCTTAAGCAGACCCGCGGGTTTCTCCTCGTGGAGAACGGGGAGATCGTGGAGGTTACAGACTCCTCAGTACGGATCTTCACTATGGACGGCGAGCCAGTTCAACGAGAGAGCTTCGAGGTGGACTGGGACGCCGGGGCTGTCGAGCTCGGCGTGTTTGAGGACTACATGCTCAAGGAGATCCACGAGCAACCCGCCGCCTTGCGGGCGACCCTCTCCGGACGCCTCCACGCTGGCGGCGCCGTGGATCTCTCGGAGGTAGACCTCACGGGCCTGGAGAGGGTCGCAATCGTAGGTTGCGGCACGTCCTATCACGCGGGCCTGCTCGGCAAGTATGCCATCGAACGCCTCGCCCGCATACCCGTAGAGGTCGCCGTGGCGAGCGAGTATCGCTACGCCGACCCCATAGTCGACGAGAAGACTCTAGTGGTCGCCATCACCCAGAGCGGAGAGACGACCGACACTTTGGCGGCGGTGGAGGCGGCGCAGGATTTCGGCGGACGCGTGCTAGCCGTGACCAACACGCGGGGCTCGCTCATAACCAGGGAGGCCGACGCGGTCCTGCTCACCAAGGCGGGGCCCGAGATATGCGTGGCGTCCACCAAGACCTTCCTCGTCCAGGTCGCCGCTCTGGATCTGCTCGCCCTCGAACTGGCGCGGACGAGAGATACCGTGCCGGAGAGGGAACTTCTGAAGCTCGGGCGCGACTTGCGTCGAGCTCCGGAGAAGGTGGAGGAGACACTGGGACTTCTGGAGGGCCGGGTGGAGGAGGCCGCTCACGTCTTCGAAGGGGCCCGGTGCGCGCTCTTCCTCGGTCGTGGCCCTTCGTATCCAGTGGCGCTCGAGGGTGCGTTGAAGCTCAAGGAGATCTCTTACCTCCCAGCCGAGGGTTACCCGGCTGGTGAGATGAAGCACGGTCCTATTGCCCTCGTGGACGAGAACTGCCCGGTAGTGGCAGTTCTCGGTGAGGGCTTGGTAAGGGAGAAGACGCTCTCCAACGTCGAGGAGACCCTTGCCAGGGGGGCGGACGTGCTAACGATAGCCCGCGAGGACGACAAGGCCGCCCGTCGGATTTCCCGCGTCGTGCTCCCGATCCCCGACGCGCCAGAGCTGTTGGATGCGCTCGTGCTCAGCGTACCACTGCAGCTCCTCGCCTACCGCGTGGCCAAGAACCGGGGCCTCGACGTGGACAAGCCGCGCAACCTCGCCAAGAGCGTCACCGTAGAATAGTCCCCCGGGGAGTGCTCCGCTCTGTTAGTCTGAACTTAAGAGCTTCCGTCAATTGGTCATGGTCGTCGGGGAGGTCGACCCTCCCAGCGGTAACGACTCCAGCCTGACACGCCTACTTCGCTCTATGCAAACTGCGTCAGGGCGGCGTTGAGTAGGGCGGTTCGCGAACCGCCTAGAAAAACCGCTTTAGAGCCCCGACGGCGCCCTGTTTCCACGGCACCCTGTGCGAGACGCCCGAGGCGTTCTCGAACTTGCTCAGGTTGTCGAGATACCAGCGGAAGTTGCGGATCAGGGCCTCCTTGTTGGAGAACTTCGGTGCGTAGTCTAGCTGTCTCTGTGCTTTCTCTATGGAGACGAAGGAGTCCTTGGAGGCGGTCTCGTAGACCCACTTGTAGAGGGGGGAGAGCTTCAGCCGGTCGAGGACGCGCAGGCCCCAGATGGCCGGCGCCGCGGGGAAACCGACCACCTTCTTACCGTGGCCCGCGTAGTCCAGGACAGCCTGGTAGTCCTCCTTCATCGTCGTGAACTCGCTGGCGCCGATGTTGAAGGTGTCGTTGACCTGCTCCTCGGGGAGGGTCATGGTCAGGGTTATCGCGTCGCAGAGGTCTTCGACGTCGAGTAGCTGGTAGCGGTTGTTCCCAGAGCCGATCATGGGGAAGTTGTGCCCTGTGTAGGCCCAGTCGTAGAGGAGGGCGAAGACGCCGAGACGCTCAGGACCTACAAACGACTTGGGGCGGATGATAGGGACGGTCAGCCCCTTGGCGCGGTACTCAAGGCAGATCATCTCGGCCTGGATCTTGGCCTGCCCGTAAGGCCCTACGCCCTCCAGCCTGTCAGTCTCGTAGAGGGGATGGTGGTCCGGTATGCCGTAGACCGCAGTAGAGGAGACGTGCACGACGCGCTTCACCCCGTGACGAAGAGCCGCGTCGAGCACGTTGCGCGTCCCTTCGACGTCCGTCGTGTAAATGTCCTCGGGGGAGTAGA
>DATDKO010000274.1:0-5383 GCA_036519935.1 Rubrobacter sp.
TCGGAAGTCCACGTCCTGCAGAGCCCCGGTCCAGCACCTATGAGCGTCCCTGGCTGAGATCGACTTCCTTCCGGTATTATCTGACCTTCCCTGACTTCTCGTCGACTCGTTGGTTCGCATCCTCAGAAGCGTCCGGTAGTATCTGACCTTCTTCCATGATGGTGTGGCCAGGCTGCTCTAGGAGGAATAGCGCAAAGCCCTCCATAGGCTCCCCGGTCACCCCGCTCTAGGCCTCCGCGAGGCCGGTGATGAGTTGGCGCTTGACCTATTCTGAGCGGCCCGCGCGGATTAGTCCCACCATCCGTCCGAAAGACACGGGCTCCCCGGCAACGAAAAGGTTCCCGGGGGGACTTCGTTGAACGAAATGTTCACATAGCGTGCCGAGGCACCCGTGACTTCGGTATGCACCTTGGTAAAGGCGGCAGCGATGTCGGCCTTGTGTTTGGCACTCTGGCTGTCGGTGGGAACGGTGAACTGATAGAAGGGCACAAGAGCTCCTCTCTCTAACTTCAAGAACGCAGTTCCCGCTAGTGGCAAAGTAAACTCGCAGTGGAGTAACAGAGAAGTGGCGTCTTGCCCTTATTCACAAAGTGCGTGGAAGGTGAATTCTGCGAAGTTCGCCGCTCTATGGCTCGCCGCGGTCGTTGGGATCGATATCATGAACGTGTGGAGGCCGTTGGGGCGAGGTTTGGGGCAGGTGAAGCACGGCATGAGACGCGGCAAGATCCGGAACCTTCCGACCACCAGGGGTAGATTAGCGTGAAGGTTCTGCACCTGAGGATGATCCTGAACGCACTGGCGATGCTCATCTCCGCCGGGGGCGCTGCGATGCTCGTTCCGGCAGTCTACTCGCTGCTGAAGGCTCCTGACGAGGCCTGGGTCTTCTGGGTGCCCGGCGTGATTGTCCTGGCCCTGGGCGCAGTCCTCTACTACCCCACGCGCAGACAACCACGCAGCTACGTCTCGAGGCAGAGCATGTTCCTCATGGTGGTCGTGTGCTGGTTGGGTGTGGTGCTCGTCGGTGCGCTACCGTTCATACTCTCAGGCCTCATGGGTCCGGTGGACGCCTTCTTCAACTCCATGGCAGGCTTCACGACCACCGGGGCCGCAACCGCCACGCCGGAAGAACTCTCACCCGCCTTGCTGCTCTGGCGCAGCCTGAGTCAGTGGATCGGGGGGATAGGCATCATCGTTCTATTCGTGGCCATCGCGCCGCTGGCGGGGTTCGGCGCCACCCAGCTCTACACGGCCGAGGCGGCGACCCCAGTGCAGGAGCGGATTACCCCGCGCATTCGGGACACGGTTAAGGTGCTGGCCTTCGTCTACGGCGGCCTTACGCTGGGGGGCGTGGTCGTCCTGCACCTGGTCGGGATGGGAACGTTCGACGCGGTCAACTACGCGCTCAGCACGGTCTCGACCGGCGGGTTCTCTACCGACTCGAACTCCGTGGCAGTCTTCGACTCCTGGGCTGTTGAGCTGGCGATCACAGTGGGGATGGTGCTGGCTGGCACGAACTTCGCCATCTACTATATAGCGGCCCATCACGGATTGGGACGTGCCGTCGGCAACGCCGAGCTCGTCACCTACCTCGGGGTGATCCTCGCGAGCACGATGTTGATAACCGCCGATCTTCACGCCTCCGACCACAGTGCCGCGTTGGCCAAAGCCTTCCGCGAAGCCCTCTTCCAGAGCGCAAGTCTTACCACGGGGACGGCTTTCAGCACGACAGACTGGAGCGCCTGGCCCCCGTTCTCCGTAGCGCTGCTCGTGCTGATCATGGCCGTAGGCGGTTGCGCGGGCTCGACGGCCGGGGGCATGAAAGCTATCCGGGTCTACCTTCTGACACGCAACGCCGCACAGGAGATGTTTCGCCTGGTCCACCCGCGGGCCGTCACGCCACTCGTGTTGGGCGATCGGGTGCTATCCGAACGGATCCGGGTGGGGGTCCTCGGCTTCTTCTTCGTGTACGTGGCAACTGTGGCCGTTGGCACTCTCCTCATCGCCCTGCACCAGGTTCCCGTGGGGCAGGCTTTCGGATCGGTCTTCGCGTGCGTGAACATAACGGGCGCGTTCCCTGGCGCGGCCGGGACCTCGCAGTTCTACGCCGATCTGCCCGCAACGGCCAAGAGCACCCTCGCCATCTTGATGCTCCTGGGACGCCTGGAGATCTTTACTGTTCTGGTTCTGCTCAGCCCTGCTTTCTGGCGACCCTAGTGGATCCCGACAAGCGCGGGCACAGCGGCTTTGACGTGCATGTGGTGCTCGCCGGCGACCTCGACGCCACCCCGGACGCAGCGAGCGTGCGCTTCTTGCGCGGGAGGCAGTCCTTGGGCGGCATGAGCGTCTGCTACCGCGATGCGTGGGGGAGCACCCGCCCCGGGGAGCCTGGACACACCTTCACCGCCGAGAACCCACTCGTGACCGCTGAGAACTGGGACTGGGAGCTTGAGTTAGGGCGGCGCATCGACTACGTGATGGTGCGCTGCACCGACCACGGGCCCACCCTGGATATCAGGGCGTGCGACAGCATCTTTGACGAACCCGTGGACGGCACCTGGGGGCGCGACCACTTCGGCGTCGTCGCCGACATCTCCGCCCAGACCTCAAGCGGACGACCGGTGCAATGACGTTCGCTGCTGTATCTGCTGTTTGCCGGCTTCCGGTCCGAGACGAACTGGGCACTGGGGATCCTGGGGCGCGGAGACATCGCCAGGCTCAGAGACTACATAGTCTCGTTCACTCTCTGGGCACTTGTGGACTCGTGTTTTCTGATGGTGTTGCAGGCGTTGATCGCGCCTGGGCCTTCCTGCCTCATCACCCTCGCCAACGGACTCGCTTTGGGGGTGTTCTGGGGCTGGATGCTCTCACTGTTCCTTAAGCTCGACCTTCAGCAAGTCGCTTTAACGCTCTTGCGACTCGTCCCACTCGTCCTCGACGTTACTCTTGACGCCGCCTGTGCTCTCTTCTTCCTCAACGGCCTCTTTCGAAGCATCCTTGCCGGGCCTGCCCCGCTCCGCAGCCTCGTCAAGCTCGTCGCGTACGTTGTCCTCCGCCCCGCCTGAACCCGCGCGGCGTTCGCGCTCGGTCATGCTTTCTCCTCCCAGGTGGCCTTACGTCGGCTTTTCCATCTCCGATCCATGCTACCACGCTGCCATAGCGGGTTCGCCGGATCGCTGTGCACGCTCTGGCACCGGCAACTTCGCAGGTGCTCTAGCGACGCAAAGCTGAGCAGGAACGCCGAGTACAGCAAGCTGCATGCAGGGCAGAGGAGATCCTAAGCGCATCCTCCTCTCAGATGCGCAAAGCCGAGCGTGCGCCAAGGGAGGCCCTCTATAGTGCTGAGATGCTAAAGTGGAGGATAGAGGGGAGCGCTCTTAGACCACAGCGGCCACGACGCTCCCTAGCTGGGCGGTAGGTGCAAGCCTGCCCAACGAAAGGGCTAGGCTACTCTACGCCCCTTTCGTTCTCATTGCCCTCTATTCACCCAAGTGCGTGGAAGGTGAATTCTCCGAAGTTGGACTTCCGCTTTACGGAGTTCTCCGAAGCTCAGCTTAGGGATGAGGAACATCGGAGCGTTATCAGGGTGATGTCATCCTCCTGCTCCCAGCCCTCCCCCACGAAGGAGTAGAGTTCCTCCAACAGATACTCCCCTAGCGCTCCCTCCCAAGTGTGCTTGGCGACGAGCGCCCTAAGCCTAGGGAAGCTGAACATCTGGCCTTCTGGGTTGTGAGCCTCTACAAGACCGTCGCTGTAGAAGAGGACGCTCTCGCCAGCATCGATCACTATCTCGTTCTCCTCATAGCTACTTGCCGGCATGAGCCCCAGTGGCATCCCCCTGGCCCTTAGTTCCTTCGCCTCATCACCATGTTGCAAGTAGGGTAGGTCATGTCCGGCGTTGGCATACACAAGATGGCCCCTCTTAGGGTTGAGGATAGCGTAGAAGCAGGTGACGAACATGTTGGTTGGGATGCGAGATAACAGCGTCTCGTTGACCCGAGAGAGTACCTCCCCAGGCGAAGAGGAGTCCAAGGTTTGTGAAACTGCTTGCAGCATGCCGCAAGTTGTGGACATCACCAGCGCTGCAGGCACCCCTTTGCCTGTTGCGTCCCCCACCACAAGCCCCAGTCGACCTTCCGAGAGGAGGTGGAAGTCGTAGAAGTCTCCCCCTACCTCCCTAGCCGGCTGGTAGTAGGGGCTAATCTGCCATCCCTCCAGCTCGGGCACCTCATTAGGCAGGGAGGCTTGCTGGATGCGCCTTGCTACCCTGAGTTCCTGATCGACGCGCTCGCGCTCGATCCTCTCTTGCTCTAGAAGCTGTCCCCTTAAATTTGAGCCGATCGTTCCTATGCCCCACTCCTCGGCGATCTTGCCCTCCACTATGCGGTGGATGAGGATGACCCTATTGGTCATCTCCCTGCCGCTAGGCGCAAGGCCCATAATCTCACCTCGATCGTGGGTGGAGTGCACGGTGAAGCGGGTAACCACCTTGTCGTTGGCGGCTACCTGATCCTCGACGAGTACGCTGGCGTTTGAGATGGCGCCAGCGACTTGGGCGGCTGCCCATATTACGCCTTCGCGGCCGGGCTCTTCTTCGGGAAGCAGTTTGGTGTGGCTGATGAAGTCGGGGGGCAATATCTCGTCCAAGGCCTCCAGGTCTCCATCGACTCGTGCCTCCATGAAACGGCGGGCCAATGCCATGTTCTGTTCTGCCGACATAGAAGTTCTCCTCCTTGCCGACTCGCGTTTTTCTCCGAGGGGTCGGCGACATCCCATGATGCCACCCGAGGGGCTCTGGCGCATCGATCGGAGCCTTATTCACCGGAGTGCGTGGAAGAGAAATTCTCGGATATTCAATTGCAGCATCCTGTATAAGCCGTGTCCATCAGGCCGGGTTTTACTCCCTTCCTCCACCCCGACGCATTCTAGTCAACACTACATCTTGGGGTGCTGGATAGGTATGCGCAATCGTGTATCTCATTCAGCTCTGAGCGCCGCGGATAACGATCCCACTCAGTAGAGTGCTTGCCGCGCGCAGGTGCCACTGTTCTGGGTCGTACTGGTGCAATTCGCGAGCTCGCTAGCCCAGCAAGAGTTGCGTAGCGAGTACCTTGTTGTGGGGCTTCCCCTCCATGAGCTCCTCGAGGTCGCGCAATGCTGCTTGCATGAGCACAGAGACCTGCTCTGCGAGCTCCTCGACGGGAGGGCCGGGGAGCTCCTCTGCAGAGGTCACGAACTGAGTGATACGCCGCTCTGCCTCTTCGGGGTCGAGCTCTTCTTCATCGAAGGGCTCGTCGCTCATCTTCTCCTCGTAGCGTTCTCCCTCACGCCCAGGGGTATTCTCTGCAGGATCATCAGGCATGTTCGTCCCTTTCTCGCTGGCTGG
>DATDKO010000275.1:0-5421 GCA_036519935.1 Rubrobacter sp.
AGCCGGCCTCCACTATCTCGCGCCACGTGATGGGACCGACAAGACCGTCAGCGAAGAGACCGAGGCGCTGCTGGAAGGCCCTTACGGCGAGCTCCGTCCTCTCCCTGAAAACGCCGTCTATGCCCCTGCTTCCCAGGTCGAAGCCGAGTGCCTGAAGGCGGGTCTGGAGGTCGACGACCTCCCGCCCCCTGTCTCCCCTACGCAGCGTACGCACGTACCCGACCGGTCTCCCCTCTTTCCTCGCTCAGACGTCGAGCCGGCCAAAGCGTGAGCGCCGGGCATCCTCGCGGGGCCCGGCGCTCCGGAGAGCCGACTCTTGCTCTTTCCTCTAGCTCTCGACTATCCCCAGGATGTCGTCTGCGTCGAGGATCATGTAGTCCTCGCCGTCGAGGCTGATCTCGGTCCCCGAGTACTTGGCGAAGACGATAACGTCGTCCGGGGCAACCTCTACCGGCACGCGCTGGCCGTCCTTGTCGAGCTGGCCTTCGCCAACCGCCACGACCTTGGCGGTCTGCGGCTTCTCCTTGGCCGTATCGGGCAGCACTATTCCCGAAGCCGTCGTCTCCTCGCGCTCGACGATCTGGACGAGCGCCCGCGCTCCCAAAGGCTTGAACTTCATTTCTTTACCCTCCTCATCACTTCGGACTCATCTACGACGCCCCGCGCGACGGCCAGGCTTACCCGGCTCTACGGGGCTTATGCGCCAGAGATTGTAACCGGGAGTGTTGCTCCTCGCAATTACAGGCCGAGCTGTGCCGATAGCTGGTTCTTCGGCAGGGCTCCTATCGCCTGCTGGGTAACCTGTCCCTCTTCGAAACGGGCGATGGTCGGAATGCTCGAGATGCTGTAGTTCATCGCTGTCGAAGGGTTGTCGTCCACGTTGACCTTGACGAACGCAACGTCCTCGCGCGACTCGGACATCTCTTCGAGGATCGGGGATACCCGCCGGCACGGCACGCACCAAGGCGCCCAGAAATCCACTATAACCGGCTTCTCCGACCGCAGAACGTCGCTCTCGAAAGTCGCGTCCGTTACTTCGGCTACTGCCATGATCTCGAACCTCCGTAGTCTCTGGAAGTGAACTTCGCCGAACATTCTAGCACGCCAGCGCGGGCTTCTCGGAGCCCCGAACGTAACCTAGGTCCGGCTCTCCTGGAGGCTCACCGAGGAGACCTCGACCTGCACGGAGTCGGCCAACTCTTCGGCCCTGCGCGCCTCGAAGAGACCCGCGCCGAGGCTCTCGGCGTTGGCGGCAGCGCACCCCGCGGCGAGGCGAACGGCTTCGGCCGGCGCGAGGTTGCGGTGCAGCAGACCGGCGAGGAGCCCGGCGAGATAGGCGTCGCCGCTCCCTACCGTCGAGACGGCCTCGATCCTGGGAGCACGCGCCGAGACGGTGCCGTTCTCGGTGCTGAGGTAGGAGAGGCCCTCGGGGGAGGTGATACAAGCATTCGCAGCCCCTAGCTCGACGAGCCTTGTGAGGCCGAGAGGAAAATCCCCTTCCTCGATAAAGTCGAAGCCGACGACGCTCTCGGCCTCGTGCTGGTTCGGGCTTACGAGCGAGGGGTTCGCCTTGAGCGCGGCCCTGAGCACGGATGGCGGCGAGTCCACCACCGTGTAGATTCCACGCTCTCTGGCACGCCGCACGAGGCCAACGAGGAAGCTCTCGTCCAGGTTCGGCGGGACGCTGCCGGCGAAGACGACTGCCGTAGCGTACTCCATCAGGTACTCCAGGCGCCTGGAGAACTCCCTGGCCTCGGCGGGGGTTACTTCGGGGCCGTACTCGTTGATCTCGGTCTGCGTCCCCGCCATGGGGTCGATGATGGCCGTCGAGGTGCGGGAGTATCCCTCTATCTCGACGAGGTCGAACGGGATAGCCGCCTCAGAGAGGCCGTCGCGGATGGCGTCGCCGTTGCGCCCGCCGGCGAAACCGGCGGCAAGAACGGGCACGTCCAGGGTCCTTAGGGACCTGGCCACGTTGACTCCCTTTCCGCCGGCCAAGGTCATGCTCTCTGGTGCCCTGTGCCTGTGGCCTAGCGTCAGACTGGGAACGACCAGCGTCCTGGCAACGGCAGCGTTGAGGGTGACGGTCAGTATCATGCCTCTCCCAACCTAGCTCCTACTCGAAAATCCCCTCAACGGTATATCACACCCGCTGCCCGAGCGAGGCCCTCTCGTTACCCTTCTTTGCGAGAAGCCAGGTCTCCCCGACCTTAACGAAGAGGCTTGCAGTCCTGGGCTTTCGCCGTTTCGAAGAAGGGATTATAGAGACGATGATGATCCTGCTTCTCCGACAAGATCCATGGTAGCCGATACAATCCTTATGTCGTGTGCCTCTTCAGACCTGGTTCGGAGGGTTCGTGAAACGCCTGGCCATCGTCTTCTTCGTCGTGTTGGCCGCCGCGTTGTTCTACCGTTCTTTCGGCAGCGCCGAGACCGGTACGGGCTCGCTCACGCTACCCCAACCAGCCCCGAACGTGGGCGACAATGCCCCCGGATTCAGGGTGAAGAGCGTAGACGACCGCGTCTTCGAGCTCTCGGACCACGGTGTCTACGTGCTCACCTTCTTGAGTACCCTGAACAAGGACTCGAACGAGGCCGTTCCCGGCTTCGAAGATCTTGCCAGGGAGTACGAGGGCGATGGGGTCTCCTTCGCTGTCGTCTACGTCAACAGCGCTCCGAGGGACGACAACGTCCCCTACACGATGCTCCTGGACTCGACGGGAGAGCTGGTCTCCAAGTACAACGTCAAGAGGGTGCCCAGGCTGTTCGTGGTCGAGGACGGTACGATAGGGTACGCCCAGGACTACTATTACGAAGGCTACGAGAACAGTCTCAGGGAGGCCATCGACGAGGCCCTTGCGAATGAGCCGGAGAAGGGCCGCCAGAGCGCCCTCCGCGAACAGGAGCCTGATTCATAGCCACGGACTTCCCGGAAGGAGAAGATGAGCAGAGAGAGCATGGTGCAGGTTCTTGGGGTTGTGGTCGCTGCTGCGACGGTGCTAGTGACGGTGCTGGCGGTCGCCCACCTCTTTTCTACTTGATCGCTGTTCGTATGTGGGCGGTTCGCGAACCGCCCCTACAGACGGGCTCCGGCCAGGCGCAGCTCCTCCCGCGCTTTGCGTGATGCTTCTATGGCCGCTTCCCTGTAGCCTGAGGCCGAGCTTTCGTAGGCATAGAGGATACTCCGGCTGCTGTTGACGAGGACTCCGCCGCCGCGACGATCGAGCAGCGGGCGCACGCCTGAGGCGTCACCCCCCTGGGCCCCGTAACCGGGGGAGAGGAACAGGGTTTCGGGCAATAATTCTCTTACCCTGCGCCCGATCTCAGGCCGCGTGACCCCTACGACCGCCCCCGCGTCTGGGTAGTCGCCGGCCGACCTGCCAAACCCTGCAACCAGCCCGGCGACGATTTCGAAGAGCGGCGGGGCCGTGGTCTCCTGGACCTCACGGGAGGACGGGTTCGAGGTCGCGACCAGCACGAAGACACCCCCACCTGCGTTCCGCCTGCGGGCCTCCTCGAGGAATGGAAGCACCGCATCCTCCCCCATGTACGGGTTGACTGTGACGCAGGTTGCGCCGTAGACGCCGAGATGCGCCCCGGCGTAAGCGGCGGCCACAGGGCCGATGTCCCCGCGCTTTACGTCCGCTATGGCAGGCAAGCCCAGATCCGTAGCGGCCTCGATCAAGCCGGCATAGATTCCCATACCGACCGTACCTAGCCGCTCGAAGTAAGCCGCCTGCACCTTGACGGCGGCGACATAGGGCTCCACCGCCTCGAGGATACCCAGGCAGAACTCCAGGGTCGCTTCGGCCTCGGGCAGGGCGCGCAGTTCGTTTGGGAAGCGTGAGGGTATGGGGTCGAGACCGGCGACGAGCACGCTCTGCTTGCGGCGCGCTGCGTCTACCAGCGCCTGCATCGCGCCCTGGTTGGTCGACAAACGGGCGAAAAGAAGGGTGCCGCGGGCTTCTCCCCGCGGCACCAGAAAAGACCTTGGGCAGCTACTTGATCTGGTCCTTGAGCGCGTTGCCAGCCGTGAACTTCGGTACTTTGGATGCTGGTATGTTGATCCTCTGCTTGGTCTGCGGGTTGATCCCCTGCCTGGCGTCGCGCTTCTGAACATAGAACTTGCCGAAGCCCGTGATCTGGACCTGCTCGCCGTTCTTGAGGCTGTCCGTCACGACCTCGGTGAACGCGTCGAAGAACCTTTGGGCGTCGCTCTTGGAGGCGTTCGCCTTGCCAGCGATCTCCTCTATCAATGCCGTTTTGTTTAGCGCCACTACTTCCTCCCTACTTCGCTTCCACTCCACTTCCCTCCGGTCTGCCGGAAGGATCTACCAGAGACACTATAGCGTCTCAATTCCGTTTAACTACCCGTAAATCATCCATTTTAAGCAAGGACCGGAAAGGAAATCCGCCGAGCTTCCCCCCGTTCTCCTCCCTGCGGTCGAGTACTGCTACTATCGTCACGACTTCGGCCTCCATCTCTTCGAGGTTCCTGGCGGCCCGCACGGCCTGCGTACCCGTGGTGACGACGTCCTCGAGAAGGGCTACCCTCTCGCCCTTCTCCAGGTTGCCTTCAATACTGCGTCCGGCCGAGCTGCCATGCTCTTTGGCAGACTTGCGGACGATTACGTAGGGCAACCCTGTGGCGAGGGCTGTGGCAACAACGAGGGGAACGGCACCGAGCTCCACGCCGGCGAGCCGCTCTACTCCCCCCGGTATCTCTGCCGCCAGCGCGTCGGCCACGTCGCGCAGGAGGTGCGGTTCGGTCGAGAAGAGGTACTTGTCCACATAGAAGCTGCTGCGCTCTCCGCTGGAGAGTACGAAGTCCCCTTCCAGGAGCGCCGCATCCCTGATGCGGGGTGCGAGATCAGGCACCCGGCTCACCGGTAGTCCTCTCCCTGTGTTCGTGATCCTCCATGGCCTCGTCGAAGGGCCCGAAGTCTACCTGCCCGAGGAGCGCACCGATCTCGCGCGGCTCGTCCCCCGCGGTGTCGAGCCTGGCTTCGATGCCGGCGTTGATCTCGGCCAATAGCTCCACAGCCTCGCCTAAGGTCTCGACCAGTACTTCTTCTGGTACGTCGTGGAGAGAGTCGGTGAGCTTCTCGAGCTCGTCGACCTTCTCCTCCAGACCTCCCAGAACGTCCTCTTGCTTCCCTCGATCCTCCATTGGTTCCGGACTATACACCATCCCGATCCCGTCTTCGGCCCCCGGAAGACCCGCGCTCTTTCCGACCATGACTGCCCTTTGCGGCCCTGCTCAGCACGAAGGCGAGCGCCGCGACCATCAACGAGCAAGCCGCGAAAGGCAGGACTACTTGCTCAATGACATCAAAGCCCGACCTGCCTACCTTCACTTCGTCACCCTGTCTATGGCCTTTATCAGGTCATTTATCATCTCTTCGGAGGCGCCATCCCGTT
>DATDKO010000276.1:0-3355 GCA_036519935.1 Rubrobacter sp.
CCCGTGAGTACGCCCTGGGCGAGCGGTGAAAAGACCACCTGGCCCACCCCTTCGCGCTCGCACAGGGGTATGACTCCGCCTTCGATCCTGCGTTGGATCATGTTGTATTGCGGCTGGTTGGAGACGATCCGATCCAGGTTCATCTCACTGGAGATCCTCAAGGCGTCGGAGATCTGGTCTTCCGTCCACTCGGAGACGCCGATATACAGGACCTTCCCCTGCCGCACCAGGTCGTCCAGCGCCCTCAGGGTCTCCTCCAGCGGCGTGTTCTCATCGTAGCGGTGGCACTGGTAAAGGTCGATGTAGTCGACCCCTAGTCTCCTAAGCGACGCGTGGCACTGCTCGGTAACGTGCTTGCGTGAGAGGCCCCTGTCGTTCGGTCCCTCCCCCATAGGGAAGTACACCTTGGTCGCCAGAAAGTACGAGTCGCGCTCGAAGTCTCTGAGCGCCCGGCCCACGATCTCTTCGGCCACACCGCGCATGTACACGTTGGCCGTGTCGAAAAAGTTGATGCCGATCTCGTACGCCTTGTCTATACAGGACGTCGCCTGCTCTTCGGCGACGCTCCCTCCGTAGGTCAGCCAGCTCCCCAGGGAGATCTCGCTGACCTTCACCCCACTGTTGCCAAGCCGCCTGTACTTCACCAGAACCTCCAGTGTATAGAGAACGAGGTGCTAATAGTACACACCTGCCGGCGCGCAATCCCCGTATCTTACGGCCCATCGCGCTGTAACCGGCCTTGCTTACTGATTTGTTGTCGGTTAAGAGCATCTGTATTGCAAGAACGGCCTATTTTGTTACAATGCGGCCATCGATGTTCAATCCACGAAGAAGGAGCAGGAGCAAAGGTGCGAGCAACGCTACAGCCCGGCCTGACAAACAGGCTGACGAAGTATCTTAGGACCACGCAGCAGCTCATCGAGGAAGGCCGTGACGCGGTCTCCAGCAAGGAGCTCGGCGACTTCACCGGCATAAACCCTGTGCAGGTACGTAGGGATCTGAACGCCATAGGCTTCTCGGGCACTCGCGGGGTCGGCTACCAGGCCTACGACCTCGTCGAGGCTGTGAGGAACATCCTGGGGCTTAGGCAGACCTACAACATCGCGCTGGTCGGCGCGGGCAACCTTGGCAGCGCCATAGCGGCGAGCACCATCCTCCCCAAGAGAGGCTTCGTTATCCACGACGTCTTCGACGACAACCCGGAGAAGATCGGACGCACCGTGGGCAACGTCGTCGTCAAGCACATAGACGAGCTCAAGAAGAGCGTCACCGAAGCCGAGGAGATCATCGGCATCATCGCGACCCCGTCCTCCTCAGCTCAGGAGGTAGCCGACCTGATGGTCGACGCGGATATCAGGGTGATCCTCAACTACACAGACGTCCTCCTCCACGTCCCATCCAACGTGGACGTCCACCGTATAGACCCCACAGCCCAACTCATGCATACCCTCTACTACCTGACCCAGGCGGAAGGACAGGAAGCCAGTTAGGCTTCAGGCAAGGGGCTTCAGATCTAGGTCGCGGTCCTCGGCGTTTGCCGGGGACCTTTTCTTCCCACGCGTAGGCTCACTAAGACGCCAAGATCGCACGCCACGCACGTGTGCTACCTGACCGCTGATACCTGAAACCTGAAGCCTTTGGAAACGAGGAAGAGCCCGGAGCGCACTTAGGGGTGATAGGTGGGGAAAGGGAAAGGAGGAGTAGCGCCCCAGGCTCTTTAATTGTGCCGGTTTAGTTTCGCACCAACCGACTGACAAGATGATACATCGCTCGTCACACTTTGTAAAGCCTTTGGAACAGAGAATTTAGAATCTTTTTGTAGATATCTGCCAAATGCACATAAAGATGTAGTCTTTCATGAGGAAGACGATGAACTATCCGACAAGGGGAGGCTCGATATGCGACTAGAGGCTGGCAGGTACGTCACGCTCGTCGAGGTGCTTGAGCTGACCGTACCTTACGAGGAGTTCTCGGAAGCCGTTGGGGCTGCCGCTCGCCGCCTCGAGGCCGAAGGAGTGAGGGAACTCGTCGCGGTGCACTTCTACGGTGATCCGGGATCCACCGAGGTAGGTGCCATACTCACGTTCTCCGACCGCGAGCGCATGATCGAGCACATAGAGATGATCTCGAACTGGGAGGAGTTCGGAAGGTTCTTCGCCTGCGTGAGGCCCTTGGACGTGCGCGTCTACGGCAAGTTGAGCGAGGAAGCGAAGGCGTGGATCGGGCAGTTCGACGTCCTCAGCAAGAGGTTCGAGGGACACGTAGCCGGCTTCGTCCGCTAACTGTCCCGATAGTGAGCCTCAGCTCATGCCGGGCGCGTTCGTCCTGGCTTCAGAGAAAGTGTGTCTGCTACGATTCCTCCTCCACGACCTTCTCGTACTCTTCGGGGGAGAGGAGGTCGGGTTCGTCTGTGGTCCGGAGCTTGACGATCCAGCCCTCCCCGTAGGGATCCTCGTTGATGTTCTCGGGCGCATCTTCGAGTGTGGAGTTGACCTCGATGACCTCGCCGCTGACCGGAGCGTACAGGTCGGAGACGGCCTTGACGCTCTCGACTGTGCCGAAGGACTCGCCGGCCTCGAAGGTAGCTCCCTCGTCAGGCAACTCGACGAAGACGACGTCGCCCAGTTCGTCCTGGGCGTGATCCGTGATGCCTATGGTCGCGGTGTCGCCCTCTATGCGGACCCACTCGTGGCTCTTTGTGTACTGAAGGTCTTCCGGTATGTTCAAGGTTCTCCCCTATCCTCTGTCGCGCTTGTAGAACGGTAGCGGCACCGTCTTTGCCGGTACCGGGTTGTCCCTTATCACGATCTCGAACCTATCTTCCACCCCTGGATCTACGAGCGCAAGCCCTATGGCCTTCTCGAGGGTGGGAGACTTGGTGCCGCTAGTGACCTCACCGACGATCTCAGCCCCGCTCGTTACATGGTGGCCGTGGCGTGCGATCCCACGCCCCTCCATCTCGAAGCCGACGAGCTTCTTGCGCAGCCCCTCGGTGTCCTCGAGCAAGAGCGCCCTCTGCCCGATAAAACGCGGCTCCTTGTCGAGGTGCACCGCGAAGGAGATGCCGGCTTCCAGAGGCGTGGTCTCTGCATCGAGCTCGTTGCCGTAGAGGCACATCCCTGCTTCGAGGCGCAGCGTGTCCCTTGCGCCGAGCCCGGCCGGGGTGGCGTCTGCCTCTATCAGGCGGCGCCAGACGCGCGGGGCTTCGTCTCCGGAAAGGTAGATCTCGAACCCATCCTCGCCCGTGTAGCCGGTACGGGAGATGATGCTCCTCGCGCCATCAATCTCACCCCAGGCGAACCGGAAGGGCTTGAGGCCTGACAGATCCATTGCGGTGAAGTCCTGCAAGAGCCCT
>DATDKO010000277.1:0-7445 GCA_036519935.1 Rubrobacter sp.
GTGCTCAGGGCTGCCTCCATCGCAGTCCCATTGCGCGCAGGGGAGGAGGAGATCCACAGGTTCGCCACCCCGCGGGGGCCGTATGCGAGTGTAGGCCGGTAGCCGGGTTGGACGAGCACCTCCACGCGGGGCCAGGCGAAGACGCAGGGCACAAGGGTTATCCCGCGTCCTGCAGGCTCGATGGTCGCCTGGTAGGCCTTGTCCAACTCCAGGGTGCCTCCACCGTAGCTCACCTTAGGGTGCAGGCCAGAGAGTAGGGCCTCGACGCCGCCGAGGGCGAGTGCCTGCCCGCGCTTTAAGGTGTCCCCCTCGAGGTGTTCGTGGATCCGGGGCCAGTAGGGAGCGATCGCCAGATCGTGATAGAGCCTAAGCTCGTCCACGAGCCGCTTCAGGGAACCCTCGGGATCGCCCAGGTAGTTCTCCAGCAGGCGTGCCTTCTCGGCCGTGAGAAGACCGAATTGCTCCTTCTCTACCCGCACGAACGCCTCCACCTCTTCGTGCACAACCTCAGGCAGCGTGGTCCTCAAGCGTTCGACTTCCTCCCCGAAGTTGGCAGCCGAGATGTCGGGTGGTGGGGTTAGGAAGTCTGGGCAGCGGCCCGCCACACCCATGGCGGCAACCAGCGCCGAGAGGTCGGTGCCCGGCAAGACCCGACGCGCGCGGGCGGCCCAGGGCGCGTGCACCGTGTGGCGCCCCTGGTGGAGCAGCACGCCGAAACTCGTGACCGTCTCCCACAGCGGGCTGGGAGCGATGCGAACTTTGGTGAGGTCTTCGGTAGAGAGGGGAATAGTGATCATTGGTCATGCAACCTTCAAGTAACAGAGCTCACACCAGTTCACAACATTATCTCTGACTGCCGCTCACATTCCAACACCTTTCGAAAAAACTCGAATCGTTTACGTAATGGGGATGCTGCGTCTACCGTTTAGGGAGGAAGGAGAACAGACGGTGGAAGAGAAAGACGAAACGCGCCGCCAGACAGCCGGCCCGGAAAAGGGAAAGATGGAGGAGGTTCGAGTGACCGTCGTGCCCGCCGAACGCCCGGGAGAAGCCTCCCGCCTCCTCGCTCGCTGTTTCTATGCCAACCCGAACTTCGTGGATCTCTTTCCGAGCCAGAGAGCCCGCTCCCGCGTGCTTCTTCGTATGTTCGTCGCAGGCTTACGAGATGCTACAAGGTTCGGGCACGTCCACGCCGCCATGCGGGAGATCAGGGAAGCGGGAAGGAGAAGATGCAGGGTTCGTGATCCGCGTCGTGGGTCTGGACCAGACACAACAGGAGGTAAGATGATTATCAAGGACGTGCCGCTCACCGGGATCTTCGTCAACGACCAAGAGGCAGCCCTAGACTTCTACACGAACAAGCTCGGGCTACAAAAGGTCCAGGACGAGCCCTACGGCGAAAGCGGCGCACGCTGGATCACGGTTTCGCCCGCGGAGATGCGGATCAGGATCGTCCTGAAGAAGGCCGAGAAGGAGCACGAGAAGGCCATGGTCGGCCGCTCCGACGGTGCGCCGATCTTGACGCTGGGCACGGACGACATCTATGCAGTCTACGAGCGGCTTAGGGAGCGGGGCGTGCGCTTCCTCGGGGAGCCCTACCGCTACCCGTGGGGCATAGGGGCGCTGCTCCTGGACCAGGACGGCAGCCCCATCCTACTGCAGCAAGAATCGGGTGAACAGTAGCAGTATCCGAACGGCGTCGTCTTATGGTGAGGCTGTCATCCGGATACCTGTAGAAAGAGTTTAGGTAGGAGGGTTGAATGGTGAGACGAGGCATAGGACGGCTGTTGGGCGTGGCGGTCGGCTTCCTTGCGCTCGTCGGCGTCGGAGCCTCTGCGGCGCACTACCTCCAGGAGCCGTACAACGCCGGATTCTTAGACTTCCCGAACATCGTTGCGCTGCACGTGGTCCTGGGAGGTGTCTATCTTGCCCTCGCGCCCTTCCAGTTCGTGAGGAGGATCCGCTCGCGGCACCTCGGCTACCACCGCCGGGTCGGGAGACTGCTCGTCGCCATCGGGGTGGTGGTCGGGCTTACGGCCTTGCTCATGGGCTTGGTGATCCCCTTCTCGGGCTGGCCGGAGAGGGTGGTCGTTGGCCTCTTCGGTAGCCTGTTCCTCTTCGCCCTAGTCAAGGGTTTCGTACACGTCCGGACCGGGCGGGTAGCACTGCACAGAGAATGGATGATCCGGGCCTTCGCCATAGGGCTCGCCATCGCCACAGCGCGCCTGATCTTCTTTCCTGCGATCATGATCACCATGGCCGACCCGACCGACGGGAGGTTCGGGACGCTCCTGGTCGCCGCGTTAGCGGTGGCGTTCGTCGTGCACGCCTCTGTAGCGGAGCTCTGGATCCGCGCCACCCGCAGGAGCAGCGCCCCCAAAGCAGGCAAGGTGAGAGCCCTATGAAGGTCGGCCTCACCTACGTGGTCCGGTCTCGTGCTTCGTACCAGCGCCATCACCTGGCACCTTTCGCAAAAACTAGAATCGATTCCCTTCCCACAGAACGTTTCTCAAACTCTTACTGCGGACGTACCGAGTCCGCCATTTTAACGGCCACAAGACACGACGGAAAGGAGAAGCCGTTATGGCAAACAACGCTCAGGCTCACCAGCAGCCACCCGAGCCAAGTTCCGACCTCGAGAGCCTCGGGGAGAGGTTGGTTGGCACGTGGGAGATGTCTGGTGAAGTGCAAGGAACGGTGACCTACGAGTGGATGGAAGGCGGCTTCTTCCTCATCCAGCACGTCGACCTCGAGCAGTACGGGCAGAAGATCAAAGGCATCGAGATCATCGGGCACGCACGACCCTTCGGTGCCGCACCGAGTGAGGAGATAAAGTCTCGCTTCTACTCCAATACGGGAGACACCCTCGACTACGTCTACGAGCTGGAGGGAAACACCCTCACGATCTGGGGAGAGGATAGGGGTTCGCCTGCGTATGCCAAGAGTGAATTTAGCGAGGATGACAAGACAGGTTCTGGGGAGTGGGTGTATCCGGGTGGTGGCGGGTATCGGTTCACCATGACCAGGGCCAACTAGGCGAGACGGCCTAGCTCAGGAAACATTCAGATAACGAAATAATAAGGAGGTGGCCAAATGGCCGAGGATACACCTACGGCTAAACGGGTAACGGCGGTTTCACCAACGGCGGCCCGCCTGTCATTTGCGGCTGCCGCTACGTTTGTGGTCTTGCTTGCCGCTCTGCACTTCATCAAACCGAGCCTCGATCCTTCGTGGCATTTCATCAGTGAGTATGCGATCGGAGACTTCGGCTGGATCATGGTGCTCGCATTTTCTTCATTAGCTCTTAGCTTTGTCACCTTGTTCGTAGCGATCCGGTCGCAACTACCGACCATCGTCGGCCGTATCGGCCTAACCTTACTCCTGGTTAGTGCCCTCGGTTTGACCATCGCAGCAATCTTCACTACCGATCCCATAACGGTGAGCGAGAATGCCGTGACAACCGAAGGCACTCTTCACAACCTGGGCGGGACGCTCGGCATCGCTATGCCGTTCGCAGCCGCGCTCATCGGCTGGAAACTGGCTCGTAACCCGGGGTGGTCCTCCGCAAAACAGCCCCTTTTGTGGGCGACCGGCCTGGCCCTGGTAGCCTTTGTGGTGTCCTTCGTATCTCTGGGTGTCATGGTCTCGCAGAACGACGGCAAATTCGGCCCCGAGGTGTTGGTTGGTTGGCCCAACCGGTTCGAGATATTAGCTTACAGCGTGTGGCTGATGGTGGTGGCCAAGCAAGCTCTCCGGGTGCGCAGCCAGCGTCGAAGATCGAGGAAAGCATTTCGGCGATGATTGACCACACGAAGCTACCTCCCTTAAACCTCTACAAGGTAGGGGGCTTCTACTTCGTCTCAGATGGTCACTACTGCGTCAGCGTGGCGCTACCATGGCATCCAGGTGATCGATGCTAATGTGACGGAGTTCCATGCTCGGTTACAGAAGCACCAAAGACAACGAGAGGCGCAGCCCAAGAGATGAGGATCGAAGATACCCGGAATGATGTCTAGAGAAGTAGCCCATAGAAGACTCAAGCTGTTTGGAATAGGCGCGGGCGCACTCCTATTGCTCGCCTCGGTCGTTGTGGTCATCGGGTATCTGTCGGCACCGAACTTCTACCTGACACGGGCTATCTTCTGGGGCGAGTCCGACTACAAAGACCTCGAGAAGTTCCCCGCTCGCACCATCCACAACGCACCTCCCGCCTTCCACCTCGACGAGCTGCGCGCGGACAACCCCTACGCCTCCCAGATCGAGGATATCGGGAACCGTAGCACCAACGGCAGCCTCGTGGGTTACCTTGAGTCGAGCGGGACGACGGCGTTCCTTGTCATCCATGACGACGAGTTGCTCTACGAGAGGTACTTCGACAACTATGACGAGACTTCCGTAAACACCTCCTTCTCTATGGCCAAGTCGTTTGCCTCTGCGCTGGTTGGGATCGCCATCGACGAAGGGCACATAAGGAGCGTCGACGAGCCCATAACCAACTACATCCCCGAATTGCTCGAGAAAGACAAGCGGTTTGGGTCGATCACTATCAGGAACCTCCTCACGATGTCCTCGGGGATCAAGTACGAGGAGGGTGGCGACCTGCCGTGGAGCGAGGAGTCAGATGATACCAAGACCTACTACGCAACCGATCTCAGAGCCCTGGCTCTGAACTGCGAAATCGAGGGCAAGCCGGGAGAGTACTTCGAGTACAACAACTACAACCCCCTGCTCGTGGGCCTGATCCTCGAGCGGTCAACCGGTATGCCCGTCGCGCGATACCTGCAGGAGAGGTTGTGGAAGCCCATGGGCATGGAGGCGGATGGCTCCTGGAGCCTGGATAGCACTACTAGCGGCTTCGAGAAGATGGAGAGTGGGCTCAACGCGCGGGCGCGAGACTTCGCGAGGTTCGGCATGCTCTTCGCCAAGGAGGGAAAATGGGAGGGAAGGCAGCTCATCTCCCGAGGGTGGATAGAAGAGTCCACGCGCCGGGACACCAGCACAGACCCCTCCTCAGAGTACCAGTACTTCTGGTGGGTCAACACGCCCGACGGCGGAGGGACCCCCCACTTCTCGGCGCGCGGCAAGTATGGGCAGTACATCTACGTCGCCCCTGAGAAGGACCTGGTGATCGTCCGGCTCGGCAAGGAGGAAGGAGAGCGAGGTTATGGCTACTGGATCTCTCTCTTTGAGGAGTTGGCCACAGGGCTCGATCCCTCGGTGAAGGAATCGCGATAGTGCCTCAAGAACGGATGAGGCAGAGAGTGGAAAGCGAAGCTTGAGAGCCCCGCCCTCTCGAGGAGCGGCTTGAAGCCACGATGGTAGAGGATGTCGGCGTTCATCGGCTTTCCACTTCGGTTGGGGAATGCCAGGTTCCGATCTTCCTTATAAGAACGCACTGTGGCCGGTGATCTCGCGCCCCACTATCAAGGAGTTGATGGAGTCGGTGCCCTCATAGGTGTAGACGGCCTCCATATCAGCCCAGTGGCGGGCGACGTGGTATTCGAAGAGGATGCCGTTGCCACCCAAGATGTCGCGGGCGTCGAGGCAGATCCTTCGGGCCTTTTGGGCATTGTTCATCTTGGCAAGCGATGCGGCAACGTCCGTCATCTTTCCTGCTTCGGCGCGCCTGCCGAGCTGTATGCAGAGAAGGAACATCGTGGTGATGTCGGCAAGCATCTTCGCGAGCTTGTCCTGCACGAGTTGGAAGGAGGCAATGGGCCTGCCGAACTGCTTGCGTTCTCTGGTGTAGGCAAGCGCCGTCTCATACACTGCGATGGCGTGTCCGAGGGCCTCCCACGCGACGCCGCACCTGACGACGGCAAGGGCGCTTGTAGTGTCCTTGAAGGACCTCGCACCGGGCAGCCGGTTCTCTGCCGGCACCCTGACGCCCTCCAGCGAGAGGTCCGTCTGAATGCCTGGTCGCTTGGAGGCCTTGCCCGTGATCCCACTCGCCTGGAGACCAGGCGACCCCTTCTCGACGAGGAATCCTCCGAGTTCGTCATTCTCGTCGCGGGCCCAGATGATGATCACATCGGCCACCGTGCCATTTCCGATCCAGCGTTTCTTGCCATCTATAATGTACTCGTCGCCCTCCCGACGGGCCTTCGTCTCGAGCATCACCGCGTCTGATCCGTGCTCCGGTTCGGTGAGGGCGAAAGCCCCGAGCTTCTCCAGCCGGGCCATCCCTGGAATCCACTTCTCTTTGTGCTCCTCGCTTCCGAGGTTGGCTATGGTGTTAATGGCGAAGCCTGAAGTCGCCCCGAAGAACGTGTAGATGCTCCCGTCGCCCCGCGCCAGCTCCATGGCCGCGAGCCCCGCCCCGACCGCGCTGAGACCCGCGCACCCGTATCCCTTTATGGTGTCACCACAGATACCGAGCGCGGCAAGCTTCGGGATCAGCTGGATCGGGAACTCACCGCGCTCCCAGCAGTCAGCCATGATCGGGATGACCTCAGCGTCCGAGAACGCCCGTACGCGCTCGCGGACCTCGCGCTCCTCCTCGGTTAGCAGACCGTCGAGCCCGAAGAGGTCCTGGTACAAGGTGGAGCGCGCATCGCTCACGGATTCACCTTTACCTGGGCGCCATCCTGATGGCTCCGTCGAGACGTATTACCTCGCCGTTGAGCATCTGGTTCTCGACGATGTGCTTCGCCAGGGCCGCGTACTCTTCCGGCCTGCCAAGCCTCGGAGGGAAAGGTACCTGCTTGCCAAGGGACTCCTTCGCATCCTCGGGGAGCGCCGCGAGCATCGGCGTCTCGAAGATGCCTGGGGCAATCGTTACCACCCGTATACCGCTAGAGGCGAGTTCGCGGGCCACAGGGAGCGTGAGCGCAACGACGCCGCCCTTGGAAGCGGCGTAGGCTGCCTGCCCGATCTGGCCGTCGTAGGCAGCGACGCTCGCAGTGTTGATCATCACCCCGCGCTCGCCTTCATCGTCCGGCTCGTTCTCGGCCAGCCTGATGGCGGCGAGACGGATGACGTTGAAGGTGCCTACGAGGTTTATCTCGACTGTCTTCGTGAAGAGCCCCAGGTCATGGACGCCCTTCTTTCCGACGACCTTGGCAGCCGGGCCGATCCCGGCACAGTTCACGACCCCGTTCAAGGAACCGAAGATCTCCACCACCGAATCAAGCGCGTCCTGCACGCTCTCTTCGTCCGTGACGTCGGTACGTACAAACTCAGCGCTGCTCCCGATCTGCGAGGCCATCTGCTCACCGGCCTCTTCGTCGACGTCGGCGAGGGCGACGCGCGCCCCGCTCTCCGCGAAGAGACGGGCCGTCGCCGCCCCGAGACCCGAGCCTCCACCTGTAATAAAGAAAGTGCTCTCCTCTACCTGCAAAGCTTCTCCTCCCTGTGGTCCACTAGTCTTCCACCAGCACGACGAGGGCGGCGCCGGAGTCTCCTGCGGCGCAGCCGGTGAAGAGGCCGATCCCGCCGCCCCGTAG
>DATDKO010000278.1:0-4976 GCA_036519935.1 Rubrobacter sp.
CGCCGAGCTGGAGCTCTCAGAAGAGGAGCGCCGACGCCTTGATGAGGTGAGCGCGCTGCCGCTGATCTACCCGTTCTGGCACCAGGCCAAGACAGCCTCTGATCGCCTTGGACCGGCTGACCTGTCGCTCCTGGGTACGCACGTAAACGAGGGGTCGTAGACTCATAAGCTGGTACACCCGCCGTTGTAGGTTCCAGAGGAGCTCGATAGTCGTCTGAAGCTAATTTATTCCGCCGCAACTCCCTCCCTCAGGAGCGGCGGAATTAGTCAGAGATCGTCACTTGGAAGCTATGTGTAAGGCGGCTTTGAATTGCCTCGGTCGCTAAGATGTCGCCGGATACATAAGATCGTCACCGTGTGATGAGGGATAGAGAGGAGCCTGACCGTGTTCTTAGAACTGCCAGGAAGGGTCGCGATTGTCACCGGGGGCGCACGGGGCATAGGGTTCGCCATCGCCGAGCGCCTCTCGCGGGCCGGCGCCCGTGTGGTGCTCGCGGACGTCGACGAAGAAAGCGCCGTGGCAGCCGTCAAACGGCTGCGCGAAGGGGGGGCTGAGGCCGTAGAGGCGCTCGCGGACATCACTAACCCAGACGAGGTCGGTGCGATGGTCGAGCGTGCCATCGACGCTTTCGGTAAGCTCGACATACTGGTGAACAACGCTGGCATTACCGGCCGCGACGCCTCGCTCTCTAAGATCACCGACGAGGATTGGGAGAGGGTGCTTAAGCTGAACCTGACCGCCACCTTCTACTGTTGCCGGGTTGCGATCCCTCGCATGCGCGAGCAGCGGAGCGGTGCGGTGGTCAACGTGGCCTCCATCTCAGGTAAGGAGGGCAACCCGAACATGATCCCCTACTCGGTCTCGAAGGCCGGGGTGATCTGCCTGACCAAGGCCTTGGCCAGGGAGGTGATCCACGACGGCGTGCGGGTGAACTGCGTGGCACCTGCCGTCATCGAGACGCCGCTGCTCGACCAACTCCGACCGGAGGCCATCGAGTACATGACGACTAAGATCCCTATGGGACGGATGGGGCGACCGGAGGAGGTGGCCGCGGTGGTGCACTTTCTGGTCTCAGACGACGCGAGTTTCGTCACGGGTCAGTGCTACGACGTCAGCGGTGGTAGGGCGACGTACTAGCGAGGTGGCCGTAGCTGTAGCTTCGGCCGCCTCCCGAACATACGCACGAGATCAGCGCGAGGAGAGGTTGCTCGTAGGATTATCAGGAAGCGACGGCAGCCGGCAGCGGTCACGGGATCGTGATCGCCGAGTTGCACCTACGCCGGTAGCCCGATGGATGCCGCCGCAACCGTATACCTTGCAGCAATTTTCTGGCCTGAGAATTTCTCATGGCACCTCAAAATGGCATGTGCTTCATGCTCAGCCTAGCCCTGCGTCGCAATCTTCCCCTGCTTCTTCGCCGTCGCCCAGGCATCCTGCAACGCCGCAGACTGCTCCGCAGGAGACCTCGTCCCGTCTAAGACCTCCTGGAATCCAGTGAACATCACCTCGTTGAAGTTCTGCGGGGCCAGCACGTCGATGTTGTAGCCAAAGGATTTCGCCTCAGGCGATGCGGAGAGATCTTCTAGAACCTCCTTGAACAGCTCGGGCACTTCGAGGCCCTGCGAGTCTACTGGCTGAGCGGGAATCACGTTTAACTTCTCGATAGCCAGGCGGGCGGTGCTCTCCTCCAGCAGGTAATCGATAAAATCGATCGCCCCCTGGCGGGTGCTCGCCTCCTTGGCCACAAACAGCCCTGACCCCACCCCCGCCGGAGGCGAGATGCCAGAGCCGTCTATGGACGGAAACGGGAAGAAACCTACCTCAAAGTCCTGCACGGTCTGGACGATCTCTGGGATGAGCCAGGTGCCCGTGGGGTTCATCGCAGCTTCACCAGTGTAGAACAAAGCGTTGGCCCCATCGGAGCTCAGGTCGCTTAGCCCTTGTGGGTAGTAACCGCTCTGCACGAAGTCCCTGAAGAAGAGGTGGATGGCTTGCTCTACCTCGGGAATGTCCCACCGGCCGTCTGCGTAGAGGATGTCATCCAATCCTTCCCTGCCCAGCACGTTGCTAACCCCTATGCTGAACATGTGGCCTGCAGGCCACTGTTCCTGATTGCCAAAGGCAAACGGGATGATCCCTTGCCCCCTTAGCTCGTTGGCGATCTGACGAAGCTCCTCCACTGTCCGTGGCACCTCGGGCATGAGATCCTTGTTGTGGTAGACGATTATCTCTTCGACCTGGTCAGGGACCCCGTATACGGTGCCATTGTAGGTGGCGCGCTGCCTGGCCCACTCGTAGATGCCCCAGTCCCTCTGTTGGTAGGCGTCCTCTAGAGGAAGCAGCAGCCCTGCTTCGGCCAGCACGCCGCCGAAACCCGGCCCCGTGTCGTAAGTGAAGACATCTGGAGGCTCGTCGGATCGCAGCCTCGACTGTATAACCTTGCGGATCTCGTCCGACAGTATTGCCTCGCGCTCCAGGGTGTATTGAGGGTGCTGCTCCTCGAACCTATCGACCTGTATTTCCGTTACCGCTCTCTCTTGCGTGGTCGTCTCTTCGGTCCCGGTAAAGAACCTGACAACTTTCTTATCACCACCCAGCAAGTTCCCGCCGCAGCCCGCAGCACCTAGAAGCGCTGCACCGGTGAGCCCCACACCGCCGAGCCTGAGGAAGTCTTTGCGGCTTACCGCCCTCGGCATCTGCTGTTCACTTGCTCGTTCTCCTTGCCCTCGCGAAGCGTTTCACCAACAAGGTCTGTCTTGTAGCATAGGCAGTTACGTTGGCCGCGCCGCCTCCGATCTTTCTTACAGAGAAGGATCGAGGGTGCTCCGGGTTCCCCGGTGGTCTCGAAGGTCCGATGATCACCGCGGCTGCCACGCGCCAACCTGGATATGGCGCATGCTCTTTGCGACCGGCATCGGTTCACCCGCGCGGTACTCCGGAGCCCTCGCCTCCCTTTGGAGCGGGATCCGGGCGCAGCCACAGAGAAGCGTGGGCCGGCTGCATCGTCCCCCTCACGACACCGATGAGGTCGTCGCTCAGAGCGTCAAGGTCCGTCTCGTCTCTAAGCTTGGCCGAGAAGGCCTCTAGCGTCTTTACCGCATCGTACTTCCTACGGTAGAAGCTGCGGTCGATAAAGCCCTGGATGCGGCGCCTCAAAGGGTTGAACAGGGCGGCTATCGCCAGGGTGGAGGCCACCACCACGAGCTGGGAACCCTCGCCGGTCAAAGCGCGGAAGAGCAATTGGAGCACGACGATGCTGCCGAAGTAGAGGCCCGCCAACACCGCGGTGAGAGGACCGTAGACGAGGGTGCGGTTTATGATGAGATCTATGTTGTAGAGGTGGTAGCGCAAGATCGCTATGCCCACCGCAACCGGCAAGCCCACGACACTGGCTATTACCAATACGGAACTGACCCAGTCCAGCCACACTACACCCATAGATTCAGAGACCACGTAGGCGAGGGTGGCGCTGGTTGCCAGCACCGCCACGGCGTAAGTGAACCACTTGACTTGCTGGCGCTCTACCCCCTTGGAGCCCCTCAGCCGTACCAACAACGACGCCGCTGCTATGAGCCCCAGGGCATACACGATCGTCTCCACCGGATTGATAACGTCGGTCGCAACCTCTGTCCCGAGAGGATGGTTGAGAAGGTCGAACCCTCTTGCTGTCTCAGGCCAGAGAGCCACCGAGACGGTTCCCGCTACGACCACTACTCCGATACCCCACACCAAGGGGCGCCAACGGGATGAAGGCGGTCGTCCGTCGGGGAACAGCAAAGCCAAGAACACGAAAAGCCCCAGGTGCAAAACCCACACCCAGGAGGAGATCCAGGCCAGCGTCTCGCCGCCTGGCAACGTGCTCGGCAGGGAGCCCGGTTCCGCTAGTAGTGTGACGATGGCGTACTCGGCGACGAAGAGGCGAACGCCCCCCACAAAGCCTATCGTGCAGAAGAGCCAACCCACAAGATTCTGGCGGGGAAGGCGGGGGGTGATCACAGCTCCCACCGTCGAGAAACCAATCGCTATCAAGGTGTTTACGAGCCAGTAGTCGTAAACCGGAGCGCCGGTGCGGGAGCGGCTCGCTATGAGAAAGAGGAGCCCGAGCCCCGTCAACACCAAAGAGACCGCACACATGCACCAGGCGAGCCAGGCGTCATGGCGCCGATTCATCCAGTCCGTCCTCTCTGGCTATCTTTACCCACCTTGGCAGGAGAACGCAGCCACAGCGAGACGTGGGCGGGCTGCATCGTTTACCTCACCACCCTACCAGATCCTCGCTTGCGGTCGGTTTCTCAACGAGCCTGGCTGATGGAATCGTCCTGATGATCATAACGACCTTACTATCGGAGCCCTTCGCGTTGTATCTGCCTGCTCAACTCGCGGGCTACCCCCTCCATGAGTCCCAGGTCGCGCTCCCTGAGCCCGGGATCTGCTTTGTGACTCACGCAGCACAGCGTGCCGTATGGGCGCCCATCGGAGAGCACAACCGGCACCGCCACGTAGGAGCCTATGTTTGCCTCCCTAGTCACCCAAAGGTCCTTTGTCGAGACTTCGCTCCTGGCATCGGGGACCACGTTAGGGAGCCGACCATCGAGCACCCGCTTGCAGTAGGACTCATCGAGTGGGAAGCCTTCCCCTTCTCGCCAACCGAAGGATCCCGCACCCCCCTCCAGCGCGCGGAAGATCAGCTGGTCCCCGGCGAACTCCGAGACGAAGGCGACGTCCATCTGCAGGTTCTCCCTGACCAAGGAGAGCAAGCTCTTTATCTTCTCAGGTGGTTGGTGTAACCCACCCATTGATGGTGTCTGTTCGCTCATCGTCTTGCTCCCTACACGTTTCTTTGGTGAGGCGGAGGAAGAAAGGTGGAGAGCTCCGTCCCGTTACTAACGTGCAGATCATAACCGCTGTCAGTTGAGGGTGCATGTCACAGACAGTGCATCTTCACAGTTACTCGACCATTCCTTGCATTCGGGTA
>DATDKO010000279.1:0-3828 GCA_036519935.1 Rubrobacter sp.
CGGTAGCTCCATATCCCTTGAGGAACCTCAACACTTCAGAAGGAGACAACTCGGTGTCATTTACGCGGAGGAACCCGTAAATCGGCCCCGGCACAATGCCGGTGCCCTGTGCAAATGTGCTGGCTATACTCATCCTCTTATAATAAGGTGAGGAGTTGCCCATCGAGGGTAAACTGGCTCTCTTGAGTGAGAAAGGACTTCGAAAAGGAGTGTATGCATGAAGGTGCTCGTCGCGGGAGCGCACGGCAAGACGGCGCGACGTCTGGTGCGGATACTGACGGAGGATGGTCACGAGGTGCGGGGGCTGGTCCGCAAGGAGGAGCAGATGCCCGACGTCGAGGCGGACGGCGCCGAAGCCGTGCTGGTGGACCTCGAAGAAGAGGAGGTCGAGGGGCGTATCGGGGAGGCCGTCGAGGGCTGCGATGCGATCGTCTTCGCCGCCGGAGCCGGACCGGGGAGCGGGGCCGCACGCAAGGAGACGATGGACTACGGGGGCGCCGTCAAGCTCGTCGAGGCGGCTGAGAAGCACGTGGTAAGACGTTATCTGATGCTCAGCTCCATGGGCGCCGGTGACCCAGGCAGCGGCTCGGAGGCGATGCAGCCTTACCTCTTCGCCAAGGCCCGCGCCGACGAGCGGGTCCAAGAGAGCGATCTCGACTACACGATCATTCGCCCCGGAAGCCTCACCGAAGAGGAGGGAGCGGGCAGGATCGAGGCCGCTGAGGTTCTTGGAAGGCGGGGTGAGATCCCCCGCGACGACGTCGCCCGTACCTTCGCTGAAGCGCTCGAAATGCCGAACACCTATCGCAAGACCTTCGAGATCATAGGCGGTGAAACCCCGATTCGGGAGGCGCTGGAGAGGATCTGAGGCCGGACGTCACGAAGGTGGGAAATATCTTGCGGGAACGTCCCGCAAAGGAAAGCCGACGAGCGGACTCGAACCGCTTACCCCTGCTCATTACGAGTGTGCGGTCAGTGGTTGCCAAGCATTGCACGGGATTGCATATACCGCGTAAGTAAGAGGTCTTCTGTTCCCTGCATTGCCCACCATTGCAGGGTATTGCCTCCGGGTTAGGGTCAAACTAGGGTCAGGTGCGAGTGGGGGTAGTGACAAAGCTGCCCGCAACCGGGCGAATTCACGCCCGGCAGTTTACGCTACCTGCACTACGCTGGCAGAGCCCATATTCATACTACGTGGAGTCGAGGGAATTCGAAGCCCTCACCTCCGCCATGCAAAGTCGGTACAGGTGCTGTTGCCTAGCGCCGCTGACGATCACTGAATCACATAAAGAGCCGATACTTACCATCCACTCCTCACTGCGAAATCGTCTGCTCGTCTTCATCGTGCTCATCCTCGCCTGACGTGGAGGCCTGAAACAGCCGAGCGCCGAAAGTATCCAGGGTCAACACAACTTCGAACGTGGCTTTCGATTCCGGCAAGCTGTTGCTTCATACATCATTCACCCTCTTGCTCTGAGTGTCTGTGGTCTCATGGTCGGAACCCGGCTTTTCTGC
Organism: Rubrobacter sp.; assembly: GCA_036519935.1. Taxonomy (GTDB): domain Bacteria; phylum Actinomycetota; class Rubrobacteria; order Rubrobacterales; family Rubrobacteraceae; genus Rubrobacter_D. The sequence goes on from DATDKO010000279.1 coordinate 1,516, forward strand.
CTGTTCGCTACCGTCCGGGCCCGAGTGGTAGATCGCCGCGTTGACCTCCGCTCCCAGCAACACCACGGATGCGCAGAGATACAGGTAGAAGAGCAGACCCACCGCCGCTCCTAGACTCCCGTAGGTGACGCCGTAGTCTGCAAAGTTTGCCAGGTAGAAGGAGAAACCAACCGACGATATGGCCCACAGAACCACAGCCAGCACCGCCCCCGAGACCACTGAGCGAAAGCGCTGCCTGGCGTTGGGACCGAAACGGTAGACGAGTGAGAGCACCACGGCGAACAGAGTGAGTGCTACGGGGAAGCGCAGCCACTCCCACAAAGAGACGAAGACTTCGTCGAGGCCCACCAACGCCGCTATGCGCTCCACCAACTGCGGCCCGATCAACATCAGACCTGCCGAGACGATCACCATGAGCGCGAGGATGGGGCCGAAGGCCAGAGAGAGCGCCGACACCTTCCACCAGCGACGGGTCTCGGGGACCTCGTAGACGGCGTTGAATGCCTCGGTCAAGGTACCTGCTAGCGCCGAGATCGACCACAGCGCGAGGGCTACCCCGAGGAAGAGCAATTCTCCCCCGGCTTGTTCTTCAGCCTGCTCGATCATCCTCTGTAGAGGTTGGAGCTGCTCCTTGCCCCGCTCGATCACCGGTTCGAGTTGATCGGGAACGTGCTGGGATGATTCGGAGCTAGCCTGGTCTATAGCGCCCTTGAGGAAGTCTGCCAAGCCGAGCGTGCTCGCCAGCACGACGAGGATGAGCACGAAAGGGAAGAGACCGAAGAGCCCACGGTAGGCCAGCGCAGCGGCGTAGGTTGCCATGGGGTGCTCGAAGAAGAAGCTTCGGATCGAGCGCTTGACGACTTCGATGATCCCGGTCCTGTTTGGGCCCGAAACACTCATTCCATCCTATCCAGAGGACCAACCGGAAGATCGCCCCACTTCGGTGCCTCTGTCCACGAACCTCCGCTCGAAGTACAGACCTCCGCATCGGGAGCAGGGTGCCGGTGTCCGCGCCACTCACACCCCCAGCGATGCCAGTTCTCCTGCCTTTTCGGGTTGTTCGTGGGTTCGTTCATCATGCAGCCTCCGAGTTGCCGCCGGCTCTGTTGGCAAACTCAGTGCACAGTCTTTCCAACCTGTCTTGAGTGGTTCCTCCTCCTGCTGGGGTTACCACGGCTAACTCACTCAGAGGGAACAGGTGGCGACGAGGAGGCAACGGCGGGCTCTTTCACCACTTTCGCCTCTTTCGGCGTGCGCCGGTAAGCCAGTAGCTCGGTCACCACTATGCGAATGATCTCGGCCACCGGGATGGCCAGCAGGGCCCCGGGGATGCCAAGCAGCTGCCCACCCACCAGCAGCGCGATTAGGATCACCAGTCCATTGAGCTGGACGGCTTTGCTGTAAACCAGGGGTTGCAGTACGCTGCCTTCGACCTGCTGGTAGACCACGATATAGACGAGTAGCACCACGGCCTTCCACGGCTCTACGAACAACCCAACGATCACCAGCAACGCCCCACCCAGCGTCGCGCCAACCAGCGGTATAAGGTCCAGAACAGCAACCAGGAGTGCCAGCGGGGCGGCGTAGGGCATGCCGAGGATCAGCAGCACGACGAAGGTGGTGATGCCGCAGATCACGCTGATAGACAGGTTGCCTGTGATGTAGCCGCTGATCGCCCCCGCCGACTGCCCCAGGATGCGCCGCACGAGCGGCCGGTGTGCCTCGGGGAAGAGCCCTACCCCGGCGTTGACGTAGCGCTCGCTGCCAAGCAGCAAGAAGAAAGTAAGCGTCAGCACGGTAGCCAGCGCGGCGATCATCCCGGCGAAGCTAATGACTATCTGCCCGCTGGAGGACAAGAGGTTCTGGAGCACCCCTCCCAGCTGCTTCCTGAGCTCGTCTAGCTGGTCATCGAACCTCTGCACAAAGCCCCCAAGCCCGTTATCCTTGGCTAGCCCCTTGATGTACTCCGTGGGCCCCTCGGGGGCGTTGGCCGCGGTGGTGACGAACTTGATGAAGCCGTTTATCTGATCGACCAGCACGGGCACGAAGAACCCCACCACCAAGAGCAGCGCCACCAGTACTCCCAGGTATGTGAGTCCGATGGCGAGGGGGCGATTGATAAGCCTGAAGCGCCTCTCTAGCCAGTTTACGGCAGGGTTGAGCACAGCAGCCAGGAAGAGGGCGATGACGAACCAACCGACGAAGGTCCTGACCTTCCAGAGCAAGAAGAACGCGCCAAGCACCACAGCCGTAGTCAAGAGGGCTATGGCCACCGTGCGCATCACTTGGGTAGGCGAGGCGCCTGCCCACCCA
>DATDKO010000280.1:0-13674 GCA_036519935.1 Rubrobacter sp.
AGTGGTGGCCCGATACGCGACGCTGGAGCAGGCCGAGTGGCGGGCCAGGGAGCTGGGCGAAGAGGCAGAACGCAACCCGCGCGGCTACGTCCAGTACCTGGCGCGGCCCCGACCGTCCGGGAAGCAGTAACAGGACCTCAGCGGGAGGCATCATGGCCCTTGATCCGGACCAGGCGGCGAAGCCGGCGCTGCTATCGTAGAATTGTGTGGCGGGGCCTCTGACGGTTTCGGAACAAAGAGGAGGTTGGATGGCGACGGAGTATCTGCAGTTCGCCGGGGCGCTGGTGTTCTTCCTGGGGTTACTCTTCGGGTCTTACTGGTTCGTCTACGTGCCGGACCGTGGCGAGGAAAAGCGTGACGATGAAGGTTGAGGCCGGCGGGTATGGCCTTCCAGGGAGCGTGAGGTAGCTTGCAGGTTTCGGCCAAGACCGACTACGCGCTGAGGGCGGCCTCCGAGCTGGCCCTTGCTGCGACCGAGGACGCGGGCCCCATAAAGGGAGATTGGATCTCGGAGACGCAGGGCATCCCCAAGAAGTTCATGGAGAACATACTGCACGACCTGAAACGCTCAGGGATAGTTCGTACCAGGCGTGGCGCATCGGGCGGCTACTGGCTTGCGCTGCCGGCGGAGGAGATCTCACTGGCCGCCATCATCCGCGCCGTCGAAGGACCCCTCGCGAACGTCAGGGGCGAGTGGCCCGAAGCGGTAGAATACCGGGGCGCGGCCGAGCATCTGCAGGAGGTCTGGATCGCGGTCCGCGCCAACCTGCGCGCCGTCCTCGAGTCTGTAACCCTGGCCGATATCGTCGAAGGAGAGCTCCCTTCCTCGATTACAAAACTCACCCGCGACCCCGAAGCCTGGGTGCATCATTAGCATTTCAGCACTTCAGCAAGTCGACTTTCGGCTCTCTGGTGCCCGGACGTCCAACAGCGCTCCGCTTCTCTTGTATTCTCAAGATGGGTCGGACCAACGTGGCGGTTACGCCTGCTGTCCAAACTAGGGATCCTCTGTAGTCTTTCGCTGGCTCAGGTGCAAGAGATGATCGCCAGCGACGATCCTGTGTTCTGTGGGCTCGCCGGTTCTACCTGGTGGTTCGTCGAGTTACCCACGGGGTACTGGCCCATATTCTCGAGGCCCGAGGATCTCGCTCGACTGCTGCTCGACCTCACATCGGACTTCTGAGCGGGTCACATCACCGCTGGTTCACTCTGCCACCTCGTCACCTTCCCGTAGATCCCTGGCAGCTTCGCAAGACTCGGGTCGAAAGACGACTCGCGCCAGGGGTGACCCCTCGTCTCCCTGTTTGGGGGCGGCAGCGCGATCGGTCAGCGGTGATTCAACCCAGCCGACCGGCTTCAGTCGATACGTCGGATCGACCAACTCATGGTCCTGCGTGCGCTGCGCCATCAAGCGAACTGGAGGAGGCCGATGACGTTGCTGTCCGCGTCCTTGACGGAGGCTAGCAACTTGCTCCCGCCGACGTCTTTGACTCCTTGGTGCGCCTCCGCGAACTCGACCTGGCTGTCCTCGATGACTGACGAGTCAACCCACGCTGCTCGGGGACCATGAAGATCGTAGATATCGCCCGCCGGTCCAAATCTGTTTCCAGAAAACCCTGAAGCCTGATGCCGCGGTTTGCGAAGCAAAATGCTCCATGCCTTGACATCCGATGTAACCGTGGTTACCGTACAGGATATTGTTCACTAGACGAATGGAGATAGAGGGGAGACCGAGATGGCGAAGGAGGGGATGGAGGTCAAGCCGGTCGGGTTCTGGGAAGCCTTCTGGTTCTGGGTGAAGCTTGGATTTATCAACTTCGGGGGGCCTGCGGGTCAGATCGCCATCATGCACCGGGAGTTGGTCGAGAGGAAACGGTGGGTCTCCGAGGGCCAGTACTTGAGGTCGCTCAACTTCTGCATGTTATTGCCTGGCCCGGAGGCCCAGCAGGTCGCGACGTACATCGGGTGGAGGTTACACGGGACGGTAGGGGGGATCGTGGCTGGTTCCTTCTTCGTGATCCCATCGATCTTCGTATTGTGGCTCCTCTCGTACCTGGCCGTAGCCCATTCGGACGTGCCGGCGATCACGGGGCTCCTCTACGGGATCCAGCCGGTCGTTATAGCCATCGTCGTCGAGGCTGTACTACGGATTGCCAAGCGTGCCCTCAACCACTACCTGCTCATAGGCTTCTCGGTGACGGCGTTCATCGCCCTCTACTTCTTGTCGGTCCCATTCCCGCTCGTGGTGCTAGCCGCCGCCCTCGGTGGTCTTCTCCTGAGCCGCGCGGTGCCTGAAGCCTTTGAAAGTGGCGGGCACGGCTCCTCGCAGGAGGAAGAGTCCGCGGTAGATCGGGTCGTATCCAACGTCCAGCCCTCGATGCTGCGTAACCTGAGGCTCCTTGGGACGTTCCTTGTGCTCTGGGCTGTGCCGGTTGGGGCCGTATGGACCTGGCGCGGCGGGGAGGACGTGCTCTTCAAAGAAGCCCTCTTCTTTACGGGGGCCGCCTTCGTCACCTTCGGCGGCGCGTACGCGGTCTTGAGCTACATATCCGACGTAGCGGTTAACCACTACGGTTGGCTCACGGCCGACCAGATGGTGCAGGGGCTGGGGCTCGCCGAGTCCACGCCGGGGCCGCTCATCATGGTCACCGAGTACGTCGGGTTTATCGGGGCGTACAATGACTCCGGTCCCTTTGACCCCCTGCTATACGGGACGCTGGGGGCTTTGATCACTACCTACGCGACGTTCCTGCCTTGCTTCCTGTTCATCTTCCTGCTCGCCCCTTACATAGAGCTTCTGGCCAACGACAGGAGGCTCAGGGCCGTCCTCATCGGGGTCACCGCTGCCGTGGTCGGCGTGATCGCCAACCTCGCGGTGTTCTTCGCCACGCAGGTCCTGTTCCCCGATGGCGTCTCTTTTCAGGGGCTCGACATCTTCGCCCTGATCGTGGCCGTCGCATCGTTCGTTGTGCTGCAAAAGTTCAAGGTTCCGATCTACCTCATGGTCCCTGTCGGCGCCCTCTTGGGGATGGTATGGACGCTACTGTAGAGGACGAGCATAAGATAAGGTGGCTCATTTTGATCTACCATCTCCCTCGCGAGCCCTCGCGCCACAGAGTCGCCGTGTGGCGCAAACTGAAGGCTCTTGGGGCGCTCTATCTGCAGGACGGGGCGGCCACGTTGCCCGATGATGCTGTTATCCGGGAGCAACTGGAGTGGCTGCAGCTCCGCGTACGGGAGGCAGGGGGAGCGGCGACGCTCTGGGAGGCCCTGCCCAATACCGTAGCCGAGAACAGGTCCCTCGTCGAAGAGTTCCGCGCCCTGCGCGAGGCGGCGTACAGGGAGCTTATCGACAGCGCGGGCGAGCTCAGCCGGAAGGCCACGATCGGGGCTGGCGAGACGGTGCTTCTCGAAGAGCTCACAAGGATCGAACGCGATTTCCGGACCGAGCGCAGGCGCGACTACTTCAGGTCCCCGCTGCGGAAGGTGGCCGAGGCGGCGATCCGCGAGGCGCGACGCATTGTGAAGGAGGGCGCCGGGCTGGCCGTGCGGGAGGACGCAGGGTAGTGCTCTGGGCAACAAGGCGAGGATGTCACGTGGACCGGACGGCCTGCATATGGTTGATCCGTCGCCGCATAGACCCTGACGCCGAATTTCGCTTCTTCGGGGACGTCTCGGAAGCGCCGGAAGGAGCTGAGCTCTTCGACGTTGCCGGGGCCAGACTCTCCCACCGCGGGGACGCCTGTTCGTTCGAGACGATTCTCGAAGAGTACGACCTGGGCGACCCCGTACTGCGTGAGATCTCCGAGATAGTCCACGACGCTGACCTCATGGACGACAGGTACGGCCGCCCCGAGTCCGACGGACTCGACGCCGTGATCAGGGGTATGCAGCTCGCCCTCCCCGACGACGAGGCACTCACCCTTCATACAGAGGCCATCTTCGACGGCCTGTATGCATATTTGCAGAGGGAGACGCTCTAGCATGGCCTCTACAAGGATAGAAGTCTCGAGGCTCGGCTACGCGGTCGGCGGCGTGGAGATCCTGAAAAGCGTCGACGCGGCGATGCCGGGAGGCGAGATCACCGCCGTCGTGGGGCCATCGGGGGCTGGGAAGAGCACCCTGCTGCGCGCCATCAACCGCCTCATAGAGCCGTCTTCTGGGGAGATCTACCTGGACGGGGAGCCGACGAGCGCCCTTGACCCGCTGGAGCTACGGCGGCGGGTCGGAATGGTCTTTCAGATCCCCGCGCTCTTCGGGGACTCGGTCGAGGAGGCGGTCCTCTACGGGGCGCGTCTCTCCGGTAAAGACGCAGACCCGGGACGACTGCTTGAAATCGTGGGGCTGGACGCCTCGCTGGCAGGGCGCGATCCGCAGGCCCTCTCTGTCGGACAGCAGCAGCGCGTCACAATGGCCCGCGCCCTCGCCCTGGAGCCAGAGGCACTCCTGCTAGACGAGCCCACGAGCGCCCTAGACGAGGCTGCGCGGCGCAGAATCGAGGAACTCGTCAGGGATCTCAACGCCAGGCTCGGACTCACGATGGTCTTCGTCAGCCACGATCTCGCCCAGGTCGGGCGTGTCGCCGACCAGGTCGTCGTACTGGCGGACGGAAGGAACGTGGGAGCGTGGGCCAAGGACGATTTCTACTCCGGCGCCGGAGAGCGGGCGCGGCAGTTCATCACAGGGAGGCTCTAGGATGGCAGATCTGCATACGCTCGGCTCGGCGCTTCTCACCCTCGGGCTCGTGGCCGTTGCGGTAGTCCTCAGCCTCTACGAGAGGCTCGATCTGGAGAAGGACATCGGCATCGCCGTGGTCCGCTCCTTCTTGCAACTCGCCGCGATAGGGTATGTCATAAACTATATCTTCGGGCTGAAGAACATCGGTGCGGTCGTGCTGCTGTTGGCCGGTATGGTCCTCTTCGCCGCCTGGACCTCGGCGCGCAGGGCCAGGGACGTGCCGCTGGCCTTCCTCGTGGCTGCCGTCGCCGTTGGGGTGGCGGCTGTAGCTACTCTGGGATTGTTGCTCATGCTCGGGATCGTACCAGCCACCGCGCGGTACCTCATTCCCCTCGGCGGTATGGTGATCGGTAACTCCATGAACGCCGCCAGCCTGACCATGACCCGCATCCGCGACGACGTGGCCGAACAAAGTCCCAAGGTCGAGGCAGCCCTCGCCCTTGGGGCCACGAGCCGCCAGGCCGTAGCGCCCATCCTGAGGACCGCGCTCCAGCGTGCCCTCATTCCCCTCATAGATGCAACGAAGACAACGGGAATAATCTTCCTGCCGGGTGCGATGGTAGGCATGATCATCGCCGGCGCCGACCCGCTCGAAGCGGTGCGACTCCAGATAGTCGTCCTCTACATGCTCCTAGGCAGCGTCTCCATCGCCGCAATACTGGTTGGGACGCTCTCGTACCGTTCCTTCTTCACACCACGACACCAGCTCAGGACCACGTCCTCCGAACATTAGACGACGCAGAACAAAAAGCTGACAAGCTGATGTGCTGACAAGCTGCCGCAGGCAGCGTGCTGACCGGCGCGCTCTTTGGAAAGTCGAGCTTTCCAAAGAGCGCTTAGAATGGACGGCTAGTACCCCCTGTCGGGCGCACCACCAGGACCGGGCAGTGGGCGTGACGGACCACCGAGTCGGCGACGTTACCCATGAGGGCACGTTTCATCCCGCCGAACCCGCGGCTGCCGATGACTATCATGCCGGCGTCGATGTCCTCGGCAAGGTGTACTATCGCCTCATCCCTTTGTTCGTCCATCTTCAGGTGGGCGACCGCGACGGTGCCGCCCGCCTCCTCGATCTTCCGGACCTGTTCGTCGAGTACCTCCTGGGCCTCTTTCCTGAGATCGTCGCGCCGCGCTTCGGCATATTCGTCGTAGACGGCGGCAGGAAACGTGCGCCCGACCGCAACGACGTGCAGTCGCGAGCCTGTGCTCTGGGCGAGATCTATCGCTACCTCAGCCGCCAGATTCGCGTGCGGAGAACCGTCGGTAGCCAGTAGGATGTGCGTGGGGAAGATCTTCAAATCGTCGTCCTTTCGTAGGAGTGTTCCTCAGATCGGCTCGTCGCGGGGCTCGACCAGGATCTCGTTTACAGCGACGTGCTCTGGCTGGACGAGCGCGTGAACTACCGACGCGGCCACGTTCTCCGGATCCAGCACCCTGCTCTCGCCAGGCTGTCCGTACTCCTCCAGCGCCTCCTCATCCTCGCTCATCGAGATGAGGTCCGTCGCCACGTTGCCTGGCTGGATTGTTGTTACCTTTAATCCTGTGCCGGCGGTCTCCAGTCGCAGGCCCTGGGAGAGCGCCTCCACGAAGAACTTGCTCGCCGAGTAGACCGCGAGGCCGGGAAAGACCTTCCTTCCAGCGTCCGAAGAGATCGTGACGATGTGCCCCCGCCCTCTCTCCAGCATCCCAGACAACACCGCGCCTACGCAGTTGAGAGCGCCTTTGCAGTTGACCTCGACGGTTCGCTCCCACTCCTCCTCGCGCCTGTTCTTCATCAGGGTGTAGTACATGACTCCGGCGCAATTGACGAGGATCTCCACGGGGCCAAGCTCCTCCTCGATACGCGACACGAGCGAGCGGACCTGCTCGCGGTCCGTAACATCGGTCGGACAGACCATGCACTTCCGGTCGTCACCGCTGTCGAGGCCAGCCTGGATCTCCAAAAGCGCCTCTTCCCGGCGCGCCGCGAGCGCCACGTGCGCGCCCCCCGCGTTCAGCGCCCGGGCCACAGCGGTGCCGATGCCGCTCGAGGCACCGGTCACCACAGCAATCCTGTTTCGGAGCGATCCCTCCTCCACCCGAATACTATCCCCTCACAGCACTGTTCACGAGAATCGATCCTGCAGTCCCAAAGACCTGAAATGCTGACAAGCGCGGCATTGGGAAGGCTTGGGCCTTCCCAATGCCGCTATCAGCGGGAGCTCCAGTTGTACTCCGTCTCCTCCGCCTCCCGAGGCCAGAGGTACCCGAAGAACTCGAGCTTCTCTATGACCTTGCGGGCGCTCTCTTCCGGCGACTCTTCATCGGTCTTGAGGGTGAGGTCAGGGGCGTTGGGCGGCTCGTAGGGATCCGAGACACCGGTGAACTGCTCTATCTCCCCGGCGAAGGCCTTCTTGTAGAGGCCCTTGACGTCCCTCTCTGCGCACACCTCAAGTGGAGCATCGACGAAGACCTCGACGAAGTCTACGATCCTGCGCCGCACCTGGTCCCTCGCCTCTTTGTACGGCGAGATGGCGCTGACGATCACGCCTACCCCGTTGCGCGTGAGCAAGTTCGCCACGAAGCCGATCCTGAGCACGTTTATGTTCCTGTCATCCCTGGAGAAGGTAAGGCCTTTGGACAGGTTGGTCCTCACGATGTCCCCGTCGAGGACCTCCACATGCCGCTCCCTCTCGCGCAGCTCGTGCTCGACGATCTCGGATATGGTCGTCTTGCCAGACCCGGATAGACCGGTGAACCATAATGTGAATCCGCGTTGTTCGTTCATATACGTTCCTTTCGACGCTCCGACTGTCTCCAGCCGTAGTTTACATTTCCCTCTCAGCCCTGCTCACATGACGATCGTGGGCTCGTTGGGGGAGAGCCCATCAGGGTCGTTGAGCTCGGCGCCTTCTGGCGCAGGCACGTCGCCGTCGAGTAGTGGGTCTTTGGTTTCCACCATCCACGCCTTGAGCTTTTCACGCAATTCCTCCAGCGTCCCCGAGTGGGCAGGGTCTCCGGCGAGGTTGTGCGCCTCGTTGGGATCCAGGACCAGGTCGTAGAGTTGCTCGGGGGGGATCTCACGCTCTCCCCATCCATAAGAGAGCAGCAACTCCTTGCTCGGTCCGTCGTCGGTGTTCGGTAGGACGGGTCTGGTGCGCTCTCCGAAGCGCCGGATGTACTTCCAGCGGTGGGTGCGGACGCATCGCTCTGGCTCGTAGGCCACGTGGTAGGTCTTCTCGGCGAAGATGGCGTCCCTGATCTCCTCGGCCTCCCCGTTCGCGAGCGGGAGGAGCGACTCGCCCTGCAGCCACTCAGGCCTCTCGACACTGGCGAGATCACAGACGGTCGGAAAGAGATCTATGTGGGAGACGAGGGCGTCGCTCGCCTTCCCACCAGTGAAACCGCCTGGCCCGCGCAGGATGAGCATTACTCCGAGACCCCTGTCGTAGAGGGTGGCCTTCGCGCCGGGGAAAGCAAGGCCGTGGTCGGTCGTGCAGATTACGAGCGTGTCCTCGGCCAGTCCTTCGGCGTCGAGGGCGTCGAGTACGGCCCCTATGCCCCTGTCGAGCGAGCGGGCGCTCTCCTGGAAGGCGGCCATGTCCAGGCGCGTCTCGGGTGCGTCAGGCAAGTTGGGCGGGGGCATGACGTAGTTGGCCTTCTTCGGTGAACTCGGACGGAACCACTCGCGGTGGGTCTCGAAGAACCCGACGGAGAGGAAAAAGGGCCTGTCGCTGGCGCGTTCCAGCAGGTCGAGCGTCACGGGCACGACGTCGTCGGTGTGGCTGGTGCTGATCTTGACCACCTCGTCGTAACCGATAACGTCGGGCTTCTTGGAGATGTGCTGCTCGCCGATGAGCGCCGACCAATACCCGAGATCGCGCAGCGTGTGGACGATGTGCTGCCTGTAATCCTTGAGCGAGAACCCGCGGTGGGCGAGGCCTACCATCCCGTTCGAGTGGGCGTACTGCCCGGTCAGCAAACATGCCCGGCTCCCCGAACACGTAGGTGCAGCGCAGAACGCCTTGCGGAAGAGCACGCCCTCCTCGGCGAGCCGCTGGATATTGGGCGTCCTTACAGAGTAGCCGTAAGGCCTGACCCACCGCCCAGTGTCGTGGGAGTGTATGTAGAGAATGTTCGGAAGATCCGGCAACTCTATCCTTTCTGCACGGTTTTTGCGGCAGCGTGCTCGTCGTACAGACGGACCCACTCCTCGGAGAGCTCGTCAGCCTGCCGCCTCATTTTAGGCTCTGCGACGGCAAAATTCTCCGGAACGGAGATCCCGATGCCATCGAGAAGCCATAATACCGTCCCCCGGTAATCCTCGATGAGCTCCTCGTAGACCACCTCCATGGGCTCCACGCCACACCCCTCGAAGAAATCCTGCCAGGCAGCGTTGTGCTCGTCGATACGCAGCTTCAGGTGGTCTATGGCGGCAAAGCTGAAACGCAGGCCCTGTCCTTCTGCATCCTCGTCCGAGTCTCGCCGCCACTGCTGAGTCTGAAGCGCCTTCCACAGCGAGACGGCCTGGCGGGTGGTGTCCCTGCGACGCATCCAGACGAACCGTCGCAGGTTGGGCAAGACGGAGGCGGGCACCTCGCAGGGTCGGACGTCAGGCGCAGTCGTCCGGCGCGCGAGTCGGACGAAGTCCCTGAAATAAGCCCACATGATCTTGGTCCCAAGCACGCCGTTTTCGGTCGTGCCTTGGTGCAGCGCCCCTTCTGCCAGCCTCTCGAAGTCGGGCGGGCGCCAAAGCGGGTCCCTGCGCGCGGGATGCTCGGAGTACCTGCCACCGTACTCGCCCAGAACGTCTCTGAACTCGGGATCGTCGAGCAGCGCCCACACCTCAGGGTCGTTGGAGCGCTGGAAATAGTCGCGCGGTTGCCTGGTTTGCCCCGTCTCGAGCAAGACCTCGAAGTGCTCCCCAGGGTGACCCGCTATCCCCGTATCGTCGAGCGCCGCACACAACAGCGTGCTCCCGCTGCGCGGCGTCGCGCAGATCAAATACGACAGCGCCGGCTCAGCGAGCCCGGATCTAACACCCATAAATCTTCCTCCCGAGTAACTGGCCAATGTCTACTAAAGCTACTTTGTCTATTGCGATGGTAAAGAATACACGAAACCTTCGCCGGATCAACACTCCTGAATGACTGAGACGATCATGTCTCCTGCCCGCGGGCAGGAAAATGAGGACACGGCGCTTGACGCCGAACAAACGATCGCATACCATAATGTCTACTTTATAAGTAGACAAAGGACAAATAGAGTGGAGGTTGGGGCGATGAAGTGGGACCTGGATCTCTGGTACGAACTTTGGGACAGGGCTGGCAGTCAGGGGTTGGATACCTGGTACGAGCTGCGGGGTGAGGCGCGCGATGGTCCCGACACTGGACACGCGCCGGATGCCGGACCTGACATCATCGAAGACGGGCGAGAGGGGACTTGACCAGTATGTTGTGCAGAGCAGCCGCGAAGGGCCGGGAACACAGTAAGGGTAGCGCGGCCCGCCGGCGGCTCGGGTCGGTCGTGTTGGCTTCGCTGCTCTTGTGCGAGGTGGCGGCTGCGATAGTGGGAGCCCAGGCGGTTTCCTTCTCGATCCTCGTGGCTGCCTGGCTGGTCCTACTGGCCGTTGTGGGACCAAGGAACGTCCTCGACGCCGGATGCTTCTTTATGCTCGTCTCGCTAGGTATCGTGGTCGTGGTCGATGTCGTCCGGTATGGCCCGATCTCTCTCCAAGCGTAACACCACAGCGGAGCCGCCCCCTGGCCGATCCAACGTCCACGCAACCCTCATCCGCTACTTCGCGGGCTGCACGCTCCTTCACCTGATTCCTAACGAGTCCGTTTGAACGGGATCGCTTTCGGGCTGCGGGCACACATGGGGAGCCTCCCATTCGTCATTCTCGCGACGCTTGTCCCCGCGAAAGTGGGGAACGGGAACAGTAGGAGGCGGCGGAGGCCTCCACGCCACATCAGTATAGAGACAAAACTCTCGCCAACACGATACGTCAAACCTTCCCGCATAGGAATGGGAATTCCTTCTGATCGATGCACCGCGATTCAGACCGATCGTAATCAGGGTAACTTGACCTGCCGACGGTAGCAGACTGGTCTGCACTATTGTTAAGTAATATAATAGAAGAAGTGAAGTTAAGGAGGTTCAAGTCTTTGTTCGACGCGGACGGGAGGGGAGGGATGCAGTCGCGGTACCCGTTGTTGTCTATGGAAGCGGTAAGGATAGGGGGCGGGTCGCACGACAAGACGAACCTCGCTGTGGAGGATGTTAGCTTCGAGGTCTGGGCCGGGGAGAAGGTCATGCTTCTAGGGCCTTCCGGGTGCGGAAAATCCACACTCCTCAAAGCGATAGCCGGCTTCATCAGGCCTGATGGTGGGGTCATCTCCTTCGCTGGCAGGGAGGACTTGCGTCCGGGGCCGGACCGGGCCGTAGTCTTCCAGGAGTCCGACCAGCTCTTCCCCTGGCGCACCGTGATGGATAACGTCGCGTATCCACTTCGTGTCATGGGCTGGGGCAGGGATGAAAGTGAAGAGACGGCCGGATGGTATCTGAAGATGACGGGCCTCGAGGACGCTGCGTACCATTTCCCGCACCAGCTCTCGGGGGGCATGAAGCAGAGAACCGCCATAGCGAGGGCGCTCGCGCTCGACCCGCTGGTGCTGCTGATGGACGAGCCGTTCGCCAGGCTCGACGCCCAGACCCGAAACAGGCTGCACGGGGAACTGAACGAGATAGTCCTGCGGACCCACGTGACGGTCGTCTTCGTAACGCGCAGCCTCCAGGAGGCCCTGATCCTCGGCGACCGTGTCGTCGTGCTGGGACGTGCGCCAGCCAGGGTCAAGGACGTGGTTGAGGTCTCGGGCGTGACCGACCCGGATTCCGAGAGGTTCGTGTGCAGCAGGCGCCAGTTGCGCAAGCTCCTCGCCGACGAGATAGATGGAGGACGCAGCCTTTGAATAGTGTGGAATCCAGACGGGACACAGTCGTGTCCAAAGGCGCCGGGGAGGTCTCGAGGCTACGACAGGTGCGCCTTCCCGCGACCCTCAGATACGCGATGCTGCTCGCGGCGCTCCTGGGACTCTGGCAAATCTACGTCATGTTCGTGGGCCAGATCTCATTACCGGGGCCACTGGAAGTGGCAGGGGCTCTCTCAGAGGGTTGGAGCGGCGGCCGTCTTGCCGCCGCGACGTGGATGACCCTGGGTACGCTCGCTCTCGGGATGCTCATCGGGGCGATGATTGCGGTCTTGCTCACGGTCTTCGCAGCATGGACCAGGATCGGGGCCGACCTGCTCGCGCTGCTGACCGTGACGCTCTATCCCGTACCCGCCATAGCCCTCCTGCCGCTCCTCATCCTCTGGTTCGACACGAGTCCCACGTCACTGGTCGTGGTTACCGTCTGCTCGGTCACCTTGCCCATCGCCATCAACCTGAGCGCCGGCTTGAAGAGCGTCAACCCCACGATCATGCTCGTCGGGCAGAACCTGGGTTTGCGGGGCTGGGGGATGTTCAGCGCGGTGCTCCTACCCGCAGCTTTGCCGCACGCCATCTGCGGACTCAGAGCAGGCTGGGCCTCCGGCTGGCGCACCGTCATCGCCGCCGGACTCGTCTTCGGCGTTGCAGGCGGGAGGCCCACATTCTTCACCAACGACGCCGGCGACTTCCTGCCGGCACCGGAGCTCCTCGCAGGACTACTTACCATTGCCTTTGCCGGCATCCTGGTCGAAGCAACCTTCCGCCTGCTGGAGCGCGGTACCGTCGTCCGATGGGGAATGAAGGTTGGCAGGGAGTAGGGAACAGGGAAAAATATAGACATACCGGCTCTGGGCCCCCGGTCTCTCCGGGGGCCGACTCCAAATGGTAGAGATCAACCGGATTCGTTGACAGCTGTGAGCAATCTAAAGCTTGAAAGCTGATTGCTACCTGCTCTGAGTTCGTTGTCCTTCCATAAGCACCTCGATGACTTCGGGCCGGGAGAACTCGGGCGGCGGGTACTCGCCTCTCGAGAGCATCTCGCGTACCTTCGTGCCTGAGAGGAAGACGTGGAAGTCGGGGTCGTGCGGGCAGGTTTTCGATGAGCCCATACCCCCGCACTCCGTGCAGAAGAACGCGTGCTCGAAGAAGAGGGGTGTGATCCCCAGCTCCTCCGGCTCGAACTCTTCGAAGATGTGCTGGGCGTCGTAGGTCCCGTAGTAGCTGCCGACGCCGGCATGGTCGCGGCCTACGATGAAGTGCGAGCAGCCGTAGTTCTTGCGGCAGATGGCGTGGAAGATCGCCTCCCTCGGACCGGCGTAGCGCATCGCGGCGGGGAAGACGGCGAGCATCGTGCGATCTTCGGGATAGTAGCTGTCCAGGATCGTCTCGTAGGATCTCATCCGTACGTCGGCCGGTATGTCGTCAGATTTGGTCTCCCCGACGAGCGGGTTCAAGAGGAGCCCGTCTACCGTCTCGAGGGCGCTCTTCTGGATGTACTCGTGCGCCCGGTGTACGGGGTTCCTGGTCTGGAAGCCCACGATCCGCTTCCAACCTTTCTCGGCGAACGAAGCCCTGAGCTGCGCCGGCGTGTAGTAGTAGCGGGGGAAACGCCCCTCATCCGGCGGGCGCAGGAGCTCGACCTCGCCGCCGAGCAGGACGTCGCCCTGCCTGTAGACCGCGGCGACGCCGGGATGGTCGGCGTCGGTCGTCCTGTATACCATCCTGGCCTCGCGTTCCTTGTCGTAGCCGTAGAGCTCCCTGAGCACCATGGTGGCAACGGGCTCCCCAGTACCGTCAACCAGGGCCACCTCGGAGCCCTCCGCGAGCCCGCCGGCCTGCTCCTCGTCGACAGACAGGGTGACGGGCAGACTCCAGGCGAGCCCGCTCCTGAGGCGCATGTCCTCGACCACGCTCTCGTACTCTTCGCGCAGCATGAACCCTTCCAGAGGGCTGAAGACCCCGGTCGAGA
>DATDKO010000281.1:0-4073 GCA_036519935.1 Rubrobacter sp.
CGGGCAAGCAAGCTTCGGACGCAGCGCCTCCAAGACCGAGTGGGTCTACGGCTTGAAGGTGGCTCTGGTGGTAGACCCCGAGGGCGTAATCACCGCTTTCGGTCTGGCTGGCGCGGCATCGGACCAGAGGCCCATAGGGGATGCCCTCATAGCTTCCGACCGCTACGGAGCCTACTTGGCCGACAAAGGCTTCACGGGGGTAGAGTGGGAGCGGCTGTGGATGGAGCAATATGGGGCGCTCGTCGCGGCCACTCCCAAGAACGACTCCCGCAGGGGGTGGCCGAAGGCCGATCGGCGCTGGGCTTCTGGCAAGCGCCAGATCATAGAAGGGGTCATAGGCCAGCTCAAGGACTTCTTCTCTCTGGAGCGCCACCGTGCCAAGACGTTGGGAGGGTTGTTGAGGCGCTTGGCAGCCAAGGTCGCGGCATTCACCTGCGCTCAACGCATCAACGACTCCCTCGGCCGACCGTTGCGCCACCTGGCGGATTTGCTGGTCTAGTTCGTTACACATCACTCGTCTTAGGGGTACCTGACTTGAGAGATGCTCCACCCGGCGGTATCATGTGCATCTCCGATGCGCTCGTAGCTCAGCCGGATAGAGCGTCTGACTACGAATCAGAAGGTCGCAGGTTCGAGTCCTGCCGAGCGCGCTTATACCTTTCCTGCAAATACGGCATTTTCCTGTGGCGTCTTGACGCCGGAGCTTATCGTGACTCCTTGGCGACTCACAAAGAGGGTAGATCTTATGCAAATGAGTGCATGTCTATCCAGCTCACGAGACGTAGGGGTATTGGGGCTGGGCAAAGCCGCTTAGAGCCGATCTGATCTGGGAGTACTGGACCGAGGCTATGCAGGATCTCGGATATGGACTTCCGAGAATTCTTCTTTCACGCACTCGGATGAATAAGCGTAAGAAGAGGGAAGGTCAACTGGACGGCGTATCGAGGGGCTTCTCTTCCCGCGCTGACCCCTTGGAACCCGTTACGAGCGACTCCCAAGAAGATCGTCTCGTGCCTGCCATGTCCCCTAATCCTTCCCTTCTTGGGCGTTCTCGGAGAAGGTCCCCAAGGGCCCGCTCAGTCCACGGGCGCCCCGAAAACCCGACGACCCTTCCTCCTTTTCCTCTATTCTCTACAAGGCCTCAGGCCAGACGGGCCAGGCGGTTGCTCTTTTGCTCTATCTCCTCTATGAGCACTTTGTAGGAGTCGGCGAACTTCTGCACGCCCTCCGTCTCCAGCACCTCTACTACGTCGTCGTAGTCCACGCCGGCCTCCTTTAGCTCCTCAAAGTGCGTGCGGGCCTCGTCGATGCCCTCCTCGAGCGTCGGCCGAACTTCGGCGTGGTCCATCGTCGCCTTAAGAGTCGAGAGGGGCATGGTGTTGACCGTCTCGGGCCCGATGAGCTTATCCACGTAGATGGTGTCCTTGTACTCTGGGTTCTTGGTCGAGGTCGAGGCCCAAAGTGGCCGCTGCTTCTTGGCCCCCCTAGACTCCAAAGACTCCCACTTAGGACCGCTGAAGATCTTCTTGAACTCCTGGTAGACGATCTTGGCGTTGTCTATGGCAAGCCTGCCCTTGAGATCCTCGCGCCCGACCTCCTCGAGCCTCCGGTCGGTCTCGGTGTCCACCCTGCTGACGAAGAAGCTCGCCACGCTGGCAACCTTCGAGGGATCACCTCCGCCTTCCACGAGTCTTTCGAGGCCCTTGATGTAGGCTTCTGCCACGGCGCGGTAGCGCTCAAGCGAGAAGATCAGGGTGACGTTGACTGAGATCCCGGCCGCGATGGAGTCCTCGATCGCCCCCAGACTCTGCTTTGTGGCCGGGATCTTGACCAGCAGGTTCGGGCGGTCGACCATCTCCCACAGAAGCTTCGCGCGTGTGATGGTCCCCTCCGTGTCGAAGGCCAGCTCAGGGGAGACCTCCAGAGACACATATCCATCCTTGTGCTCTGTCTGCTCGTAAACGGGCATGAAGATATCGCTGGCATCCCGGATATCGCGCACCGCGATACGGCGGAAGATCTCCCTCGCATCATCAGTCGTTTCGGCGAGTTTCTGGAGCTCTTGGTCGTAGAGCTCGCTCTGGGCGATGGCCTACTGGAGGATGGTGGGATTCGAGGTCACGCCCAGCACCCCGTCTTCCGTCATCCGCCGTAGGTTTCCATTCTGAATGTCGTCGTGTGAGAGCGAGTCAACCCAAACGCTTTGCCCTATCTCCCGCAACTTCTTTAGGCGTTCGTTCACAGCTACTACCTCCCTATTTGCTTCTCTTGGAATCTGGCTTCCGCAGTGGATCGCTCAGGAGCCAGTCCAGGACGACGGCAGCCGTCCAAGACTGGCTGTTTGAGCCGAGGGGTTCTCCGGTAAACGGCTCAAAGTACTCAGCGAAGCCATT
Organism: Rubrobacter sp.; assembly: GCA_036519935.1. Lineage (GTDB taxonomy): Bacteria > Actinomycetota > Rubrobacteria > Rubrobacterales > Rubrobacteraceae > Rubrobacter_D. Next base: position 2,394 of record DATDKO010000281.1, read on the forward strand.
GCTACCTATCTGGTCCAGAGCCGCTCGTCTTATCCGTTCGGCTCGCCCGGACTCACCGGCCTGCAGCAGCGAGCACCACAACAACCAGTTAATCACCGGCCATGTCGGGCCTCGCCAGTAACTGCGCGGGTCAAACCCCCTCTCTTTGGGACTAGTGCTCGGTGGCAACGGCCAGCGCAGTTCGGGGTGTCCTGCGAAGGCGGTCGAGTCTAGCTCACCCAGAAGCGTCGCGAGCCGTTCAGGGCTCTGCCTGCCCGCTATGAGCGGCGCGGCGAAGCCGGCCACGGTGCGCGCCCGCAACGGCTTGTCGGCTCGAAGGTCATAGTCCAGGCACAGGTTGAGCTTCTCATCCCAGCACTTCTCGAGGCCCTTGCGGCCGCGTCCGGCCCAACCGTCTATAAGCTCGCGCTCCTCGTCTGATGCTTCGTCCACTTCGGCTATCTCCAGCAGCGCCTCGTTTGCCGCAACCAGGATCGCGCTGAACAGGACGTCCTTTACCAGGAACGGGTGTGAGCGGTAGATGGCTCGCTCGTCGCAGCCGGCCCTCTTTATGAGTTTCACGAGCCAGAGGTAACGATCGTACTCCGCGCTCTCGGGCCTCTCGGACGGGTCGGCAACGTGCTGGAGATCATAACGTGGATAAGTGGACATCTCGCCGACTTCGACGGCCGCCAAAGCGCCATCCCACCTAGGCGAGTTGTCGGTCCCACTCGCCCAAGGATGGTAGATGGTGACCAGCCCAGATCCTTCGGGGTCACGAAAGGTTGCGAGGTAACGGTGCCAGGCCAAGAGCCTAGGATAAATCTCCCGCAAGAAGTCGGTCGCCTCTGCGCGCGCCTTCTCGTCCTCGCGCCCGGCCGCTTCCCATATGCGCAGGACGGCGATGGCGTGGACCGGCGGCTGGCACAGGCAGCTAGTGTACGGTGGCGCTGGTGGTGCGTCAGGGGAAGCCGCGGCGCACGCCCAGTGATCCGCACCGGGATAATAACTGTGAGGAGGAGCCTTCGAGTTGAAGACGATGTGAGGTACCTTGCCAGTCTTCCACTGGTGGGCGAAGAGGGTGCGTAGCTCCTGCGCGGCCCTGCGGGTGTCGAGGTGGGCGAGGCCGACGGCTATGAACGCAGAATCCCAGCTCCACTGGTGTGGGTACAGCCATGGAGCAGCGCGGGTCCATCCCCCCATGTCGTTTCGGCGCAGGATTCTACCAGCCTGTGCGACCAGCTCTTCGTGCTCTTCGGAAATCTTTCCCCACGAATGCGTTCGCACCCGGGGTTCAGCTTGTGTGATCATAGTTATCTACTCCAGCGGGATCGTCGATGGCGTTTCATCGATGTGTTACCTGCATGCCTGCGAGCGTTCGCAGGTCGATGTCGGGGTCGCACAGCTTTGCAACCGCGATCTCTTCTTGGTTCTTGATCAATGGGATTGAGCGCCGCAGGTCCCTGCTCCGATTGAGCGCCACGGCCGCAAGTACCCGCCTGTCCTTCCGGTAGAACGCTACGAAGTTCCGCTCTTCCATACTGCCCCGTACGAGGAGCTCGTCCCATTCGGTGTGGAACCCGGCGTACTGGAGGTTATGCTCGTACTGATCGGACCAGAACCAAGGAATCTCGTCGTAGGGCTCGCTATCACCCACCATATTCCGGGCCGCCGCCGGTCCTTGCTTCAGCGCATTCTGCC
>DATDKO010000282.1:0-5693 GCA_036519935.1 Rubrobacter sp.
GACACGCTCTCGATCACGGTAATGGAGATAGTTGACAACCTCATCATCGTTGTGATCCCAGGGGCGATGGACGCGGGTCTCGGCAGCCTCCTTTTCTGGGGAAGCCTCGCCTTCGCGCTCGCGGTCGCCTTCGTCGCAGCGTTTCCGGTCAACAGGTACCTGATCTCACGCGGCAAAGGCCACGCCGTCGTCCACAAGCACCACGGTCATCATTAGCGCGGTGTGAGGGAGCGGGCTCTCTCACGCCACGCTGTTAGCTCTTGGTTGCAGGCTGAATTCTAGCTGCGGCGGCGGAGAAGCCAGATCAGGACCAAGAGCACGCCGGCGCCGATGAGCAAGGGCTTGGCCCGTTTGAGGATTGCCTCCTGGCTCGCCGCACCGACGTCGAAAGCCTCCGGCTCCTCGCGCTCTCGGCGGGGAGCCCGCTGTGTATCGGGCTGTTCGGTCCCGGCGGTCGGGACGTCCGACGAGCCGGGGCCTGCGACGACGGCTCCTTCGACCGTGCCCCCTGCCATGACGGTCGGGTCTTCGCTGCTTATGACCCTGCCCGCCGTGCCGCCGGCCGCGGCGGCTGGAGGAGCCACTTCCTGCTGCGAGCCGTCACGTGAGCCGTTCTCCTCGCCGGTCGGTTCCGCCGTTGCGGCTGCTGCGGCTCCTTCTTCGGAGCCGCCCATGATCTCCTCTTCCAGGCAGGACGCGAACTGGTCGAGCATTTTCGTCGCCACGTCCTGGGCGATGCCTCGCCCGAACTGAGCTGCGCGCCCGGTGAGTTTCATATCGGTCTCGACGCTGATCTTGGTGCCGTCGCCTTCTTCCTGCAAGGTCGAGACGATGGTCGCCGAGGCCGTACCCTGGCCGCGCGCGTCGCGGCCGGTGGCCTGGAGGACGGCGCGGTGGTTATCCTCGTCGACCTCCTCGAACTTCACGGTGCCTTTGTAGTTGGCCGTGATCGGGCCGATCTTCACCTTCATCGTGCCGTCGTACTCGCCTTCGTCCTTCTCATCCTGGATGGCCGCCCCTGGCAGGCACGGCGCGATTCTCTCCAGGTTGAGCATGGTGTCCCAGGCCTGCTGGATCGGGGCTCCCACCGTAAACTCGTTATTGATCTTCATGGTACCTCCTCCTAAGGAATCGCTATCGTACGTCTTTCGGTTACTACTTTCTATCCTCCCGCCATCTTATAGTCGCTCACAGGCCCGCGCATCTCCTCCAGACGCCTCAGATCCTCCCTCGTATCGACATCCACGGGGTCTCCCACTCCTTCACACGGCACCTCGACCACCAGCTCCGGATGTTGCCGCAGGACAGACCGGGCCCCCTCATCCCCGGCCAACTCCGCCTCGAGCAGCGGCCACACCTCCCGCGAGAACAGGACAGGATTGCGCCGCTTCCCTCCGTAGGTGGCGACCGCAACCTTTGCTCCCTCTGCGAAATCAGCCACGAGCCGTTCCACGGCCTCAGCGCCGACGAACGGCTGGTCCCCGAGCAAGACCACCGCGGCCCGCCCACCAGAAGCCCGAAGTCCAGCAAGGACCGACGTGGACTGACCCCCCTCCCAATCCTCGTTAGCGACGGTTCTGACGCCGTACCGTTTGCAGACCTCGCGCAGTCTCTCCGCGTCCGCGCCGACGACGACGATGACCTCGTCGACGGGCGCGTCGCGCAGGTTGTCGAGAACCGCTTCTATGATCGGCTGCCCGCCGAGCCTAGCGAGCAACTTCCCCCCCCCGAACCGGCTCCCGCCGCCCGCGGCAAGCACGATCGCCGATACGCCAGATGGTCTGAGCACGGCGACTAGGAAGCTTTCTGGTGGTGGATGAGCGCCCGCTCGTAATCCTGCGGGGTATCCACGTCAGGAGGCAACTCAGCATCGAGTTCGATCTCTCGAACCCTGTCCGGGTACGCCTCGATGAGCTTCCAGACCGCCTTGTCCCCGTGCAGACCTCTGAGATCCCCGAACGCTTCCAGGGAGAAGACGAAAGGATGGCCGAGGCGACCCCTGTACGAGCAGACCGCCACCCACGGCCGTTCGTCTCTCCATTCCGCGAGCGCCCGGTCTATGAAACCTGGCAGCACGCCAGGCTGGTCGCCGAGGAGCAGAAGGAGGGCTTCGCAGTCGTCTCCGGCGGCGTCGAGACCCGCCAGCAAAGAAGAGGCGCATCCCGTACCGTAGGCTGTATTCTCCACCACCTCAGCACGGCCGAAGTCGATGGCACCCTGCAACTTGCCTGAGGCACGGCCAAGCACGACGACCGTCCTGTCAAGTGATGAGGCGTTGGCGTTCCTGACGGACTGGCCGAGAAGGGTGGTATCCCCGAAAGGCAGGAGCTGCTTCGGAGGGCCAAAACGGCTGGATCTCCCCGCGCCAAGCACCACGCCGACCACGCTCATCGTAAGGAGACCCGGGCCGCGTACTTTTCTGGTTCCTGCTCGAAGGCCCGCTTGCATCCGGAGGAGCAGAAGTAGTAACGCGTGCCTCCATGCTCGACGACGTGCCTGGCAGAAGCCACCTCGACCGCCATCCCGCAGACCGGGTCCACGGCTCCGTCGTGTTCTCCAGTCGATTCTCGCTCCTGTGCCCCTGAGAAGCTCGGACGCGACTCCGCGCGCAGCGAGGAGATCTCCGCCATGACGGAGAGGGAGATGCCTTCCTGGCCGCTCGTGCCCAGCGGCAGCCCGGCAGGGGAGCGCACCACGGCGAGCTCTCCCTCCTCGAGCCCGCGGTCCCGCAACCCTGAGAGCACCTGCCCGGCCCTTCGGGTGCTCGCGATGAGCCCGACGTAAGGCAAGCCAAGCCTTATACCCGCCTCGGTGGCGTCCTCGTCGAACTCGCCGAAGGTGGCGACGACCATCCAGGAATCCTGTGGATACGGGACTTCTCCCGGGGTCAACCTCGTGGTTGCATCCATCGTGAGCAGCCTGAAGCCAAGAGGTGGCGCTATCGCGGCGAGCGTGACTGCGACCGGGGAGTCTCCGGCGACGATGAGGGTCGGGCGCGGTAGGAAGGGTTCCACGTAGAGGTCCGCAGTGCCTTCGCTGGCGCACGTCATGCGGGCCATACGAACCCCGAGCTGGGCGGCCGCTGTGTCGGGGGTGACGCGTACGAGCCGCGGCACGCCTTCCTCGAGGGCGGCGAGAGCTTCCTTGCGGGCTGTCGGCCCGATGCACCCGCCGCCGACCCACCCGTCGAGGCTCCCGTCCGCGAAGACGATCGCGCGGTCGCCTACGCGCGCCGAGGTGGCCGGCTCGGTGCGGACGACCGTGACCAGGGCGAAAGGACGTTCCCCGCCCGCAAGCTCTCCCGCCCGCCTCAGTGACTCGGCGCGACGGGCTAGGGAATTCGGGTCCTGGCGGAGCATCGGTCTCAGGCCTCCACCCCGTTCTCGCGCATGAGCTGCCAGATCTTGTTCGGCGTCAAGGGCATATCTACGTTGCACACCCCGAAGGGCGAGAGCGCGTCGACCACGGCGTTGACCACGGCTGGGGGCGAGCCCACCGTCGGGGACTCGGCAACGCCGCGGGCCCCGAGCGGGTGGTGCGTCGACGGGGTCACGAACTCGCCGAGCTCGTAGTTGGGCACCTCCATGGAGGTGGGGATCAGGTAGTCCATAAAGCTGCTGTTCAGGTGGTTGCCCTCTTCGTCGAAGTCGATGACCTCCATCAGCGCCGTGCCGATACCCTGCGCGAGCCCGCCGTGCACCTGGCCGTCTACGACTGTCGGGTTGATCCTGACCCCGCAGTCGTCCACCGCGATAAAGCGCTTTACCTCGACCTGGCCTGTACCCCTGTCAATCTCCACCACGCAGATGTACGCCCCGAACGGGTAGGTCATCTCCGGCGGATCGTAGTAGGTGACGGCCTCGAGGCCGGCCTCTTCTCCTTCGGGGACGTTCGTGTAAGCGGCGAAGGCGACCTCATCCATGGTCTTCGCCTGATCCGGCGAACCCTTGACGAAGAAGCGCCCGTCCTCGTACTCGAGATCTCCCTCGGCGGCTTCGAGGAGGTGGGCCGCTATCTTCTTCGCCTTCTCGCGCACCTTGCGGGTGACCACAGCCGTAGCCGCGCCGCAGACAGGCGTGGAGCGGCTACCGTAAGTACCGAGCCCGAAGGGAGTATTGTCCGTGTCACCCTCTCGCACCTCGACGTTCTCCGCCGGGATGCCGAGCTCTCCTGCCACGATCTGGGCAAAGGTCGTTTCGTGGCCCTGCCCCTGCGACTTGACCCCGAGCTTGAGGATGGCCTTGCCCGTAGGGTGGATTCTGAGCTCCGCGGCGTCGAACATCTCGATACCTGCTATGTGGCACTTCTTGCCAGGGCCGGCCCCCACGATCTCCGTGAACGTGGAGAGACCTATGCCCATGATCCTGCCCTCTTCACGGGCACGCTTCTGCTCTTCGAGGAGCTCCTCGTAGCCGGCGATTCGCAAAGCCTCCTGCAGCGCTCCCTCGTAGTCACCGCCGTCGTACTCCCAGCCCATGACGGAGATGTAGGGCATCTGCTCCTCTTTGACGAAGTTCTTGCGTCTGAGCTCCACAGGGTCCATCCCGAGCTCGTCGGCGAGCACATCCATCGTGCGCTCCATGAGGTAGATGGCCTCCGTCACCCGGAATGAGCAGCGATAGGCGATGCCGCCCGGGGCCCTGTTGGTGTATACCCCGGTCGCCTCGGCGTAGGCGGCGGGCACGTCGTAGCAGCTCGTGAAGATGGGGAAGAAACCCGTAGGATACTGCTCCCCCGGCTGGGCGTGGGCGTCGAAAGCCCCGTGGTTCGCGAGGATGGTCGAGCGGGCACCGAGGATCTTCCCTTCGCTGGTGGCCGCGAGCTCTCCGATCATGTGGTAGTCGCGCGCGAAGCTCGTGCTCATCAGGTTCTCCGAGCGCGTCTCCATCCACTTGACGGGCCGGCCGAGCACGAGGGAGGCGACGGCGGCGCACACGTAACCTGGGTAGATGGGCACCTTGTTCCCGAAACCGCCGCCGATGTCGGGAGAGATTATCCGGATCTGGTGCTCAGGCAGCCCGGAGACGATTGCGAAGAGCGTCCTGTGGGCGTGCGGGGCCTGTGAGGTCATGTGGACAGTCATCTCGCCCGTCGAGACATCGTAATCGGCGACGGCCCCGCAAGTCTCCATCGGGGCAGGGTGGATGCGCGGATAGTACATCTCCTGGCGAACCTTTACCTCGGCCTCCTCGAACGCCTTCCCTGTCGCCTCCTTGTCCCCTGCGTCCCAGAAGAAGATGGAGTTGTCGTCCTTACCATCCTTGTCGTCGCGGATGACGGGAGCATCTTTATCGAGCGCCTTCCTGGAATCTATAACGGGGTCGAGTGGCTCGTAGTCAACGTCGATGAGTTCGAGGGCGTCCTGCGCGATGTAGATATCATCGGCCACCACGAAGGCGACCTCCTGACCCTGGAAGCGCACCTTGTCGGTGGCGAGCACGGCCTGGGTGTCTCCGGCGAGAGTGGGCATCCAGGCGAGGCCCTGCTCGGCGAGGTCATTGCCCGTTATGACCGCGTGGACGCCGGAGAGCTCCAGCGCGGCGCTCGTGTCCACACTATTGATCCTCGCGTGGGCGTAAGGGCTGCGCAGGATAGCCGATTGCAGCATCTGCGGCAGCCTGACGTCGTCGACGTAGTTTCCCTTGCCCCTGATAAAGCGCCCGTCCTCCTTGCGAGGCATCCGGTCGCCGAGG
>DATDKO010000283.1:0-6432 GCA_036519935.1 Rubrobacter sp.
ACAGACCTCTGTCTTATGGTGAGAAACAGTGCCTCCGAGAGATGCCACGCAACCCTTCCTAAGCTAAGATGCTCCTGTCGAGAAGGAGGAGGTGCGCCCATGGCTACCAATGCCGGCGTTGGTACGAGTCACCACCATAATCCAGACGTTGCGGGTCGCGAGGCTGCCGAGCAAGCACTGAAGGAGGCGGGCGTCGCTGAGCCAGACTTCGTTTTCATGTTCGCCTCTATTGGCTACGATCAGCGATCCCTGTTGCGTGCGGTCCGCGAGACCACCGGAGGCGCACCCCTAACGGGTTGCTCGGCGGAGGGCACGATAGACGGCGATGACGCAGATGAATCCAATTTCTCTGTGGTCGTTACCGCGATCTCTTCGGATGAGCTGCAGTGGACCAACGGATTAGCGAAGGGACTCACTGGCGACTCACGCACCGTTGGGCAGCGGGTAGCTGAGGACCTAGTGCCCTACCTATCTCATGACACCATTGGCCTGTTCATCTTCCCGGATGGGCTCAACCTGACCCTCTATAACTTCTTTGCAGGGCTGGAAGAAAACCTCCCGAGTGAGCGGTTCCTCCCAATGTGGGGTGGGGGAGCCGGCAACAATTTCAGTGTGGAAACGCCAACCTATCAATATTGCGACGACGAAGTCATCTCTGATGGGGTCTCCTACGCGCTGCTCTCAGGTAAAGCACAGGCTAGTTGGGCCATCAGCCACGGCCTGATCCCGCTAGGGGGCGCACGCACGGTGACACGCTCCCAAGGGAATGTCATTCATGAGATCGACGGGAAACCAGCAGTAGAGGTACTGAAGGAATATCTACCAGAGCATGCTCTCGTAGAAGATCGCGACTGGATGCATTACGCCGTATCGCTTGCTCTGTGTTTCAAAGTCCCCAGCTACATGAAAGATGAGGAGTACGTTGTCCGAGGCGTACCTGGAGTGAGGATGGCCGACGGCTCCATTACCGTTCAAACGGAGATTCCAGAAGGTACGAGCATCTGGTTCTCAAGTCGAGATAAGGAAAAGATGACCACTGGGCTCCATCGGATGGCTAGGCAGATCAAGGAGCAACTCGGGGACGCCCAACCCAAACTCGTGTTCCAGTTTGAGTGCATGACCAGAGGCAAGACTATGCTTCGTGAGCAGGAGAAGCTGCAGCTTCTCAAGCAGTTTCGGCATTCCGTCAGCCCCGAGGCACCGTGGGCAGGTTTCTACACTATAGGGGAGATTGGTCCGGTAGAGGAGCACAACAACCATCATCTTTTCACGTCGGTCGTCCTTGCACTAAGTTGACGCTGGCGCCTTGGCAATCGCCTAAAGCTACTTACCGGAGGAGCACGCGATCTCCCTGAAAGGCAGCAAACGCTAAGGAGCACCATCGAATGGAGCTATGGGTTGCTCGGGGAGGGCGAGAAGGTGCTCTTCGCCAGGCTTTCTGTATTTGCGGGGGGACGCACGCTCGAGGCCATAGAATCCATCTGCGACGCCGAGGACGACTTGCCCGTTGACGTGCTCGACGGACTGGCCTCCCTGGTGGACAAGAGCCTGCTTAAGCAGGAGGAGGGAGTAGAGGGAGAGCCGCGCTTTGTGATGCTAGAGACCATCCATGAGTTCGCCCGAGAGAAGCTACAGGAGAGCGGCGAGGCCGGGGGTATAAGAAGGCTTCACGCCGAGTACTTCCTGGCCCTCGCTGAGGAGGCCGATCCGGCAGTGGAGGGGGCGCAGCAGGCAGTGTGGGTGGAACGGCTCGAGGAGGAGCACGACAACATGAGGGCGGCACTCTCCTGGTCACTTGGGCAGGGCCAAGATGCCGAGCAGGCATTGCGGATGGGGGCGGCGCTCGGAGAGTTCTGGTACTTGCGGGGGTACTTTGGTGAGGGGCGCAGGTGGCTAGAGGAGGCGCTGGCGAAGTCTGGCCGAGCACCGACGGCTGCTCGCGCAAGGGCCCTGCAAAGGGTCTCCTGGCTGGCGTTCCTGCAGGTTGACTTCAACCGGGCGGAGGAGGCCAGCGAGGAAGGCTTTGGAGTGGCAGGCGTGGAGTTCTTTCGGACAGGAGGCGGGGACAGCACCGCCGCCGAACTTAAAAGAGTCCTGGGGATGGTGGTAGGAACCCGGGATGTCCATAACCCGAAGATCGCAGCTTGACAACTCCGACGCACTGGACGAGGCTGCGATCCCGGCGGTAAGTGCTTCGGGCAACCGCTGGCGGTTGCGCACCAGGACTAGGTGCGCGAAGATCGGGAGCGACCAGTGTGAGGTTACTTTCTGCATTCGAGGGCACGCACCTTCTTCGTGCGGCCGGAGAGGGGACGCCGCGAGAAAGTAGCTTGCATTACGGTATCGAAGACCGAGACGAGGAAAGGGAGAGCGGTGAGTGTTCTGAGGCGCAGGTTGCTCCAGATCTTTGTAAGCGGCTTGATCCTGCTGTATCTCGTCGAGCTGACGCTCGTTGCCACTTCGAACCCCATATATGTACCCAGTATCTTGCTCGGGGCTTTCTTGGTGCCCGTCACCTTCGTGGCCTATCTTTACGAGCGGCTGCCGAGCTGGGATGTTCCTCTGCAGGCCCTGGCGGTGTGCTTCCTGTGGAGCGGCGTGTTGGGCACGGTCGTCGCGGGGGCGCTGGGCTTTATGCCCAAGCTACTCATCGGCCTAAGTGCATCCTAAATAGGAGGAAGATCCGATGCAGAAAGCAGATGAAGAACTCGTCCAGCAAGCCCGGATGGTGCTCGACTTCAACTGGACCGGTGAGTACACGATGCCGGGTCCGAGGCTCTATCCGCACCAGTGGTCCTGGGACTCGGCGCTCATCGCCATCGGCTACAGCCGCTACGATCAGGAACGCGCCGTGAAGGAGCTCTCCCACCTCTTCGAGAGCCAGTGGAAGAGTGGGCTCCTGCCGCAGATAGTGTTCAATCCTCTCTTCGGCGAGTACTTCCCTGGCATGGAGTTCTGGCACGCCGAGCGCAGCCCCGATGCCCCACGCGACCGCAAGACCTCAGGTGTCGTCCAACCGCCCGTTCACGCAACGGCGGTGCTTTACGTCTACCAACACGCCAAAGACGAAGCAGCGGCCGAAGGGTTCCTCAAAAGCGCCTTCCCCAAGCTAAAGGCTTGGCACGAGTACCTTCACCGGGAACGCGACCCCGAGGAAGAGGGTTTGGTCTACATCCGCCACCCCTGGGAGAGTGGCATGGACAACTCCCCGATGTGGGATTCGATCATGGAGCGTATACAGCTACGCCCAGACCAGATCCCGAAATACCGGCGTGCTGACATACACTTCGTAGCGGCCGGGGACCGGCCCCTGGATGCCGCTTACGACCGCTTCGCCTACCTCGTCAAGCTCTTCGCAGACCGCGACTACGACGAGACTCGGATAAGAGATGATTGTCCCTTCCTGGTGCAGGACGTACTCTTCAACGCGCTGCTGTGCCAAGCAGACAAGGATCTGGCGGAGATCGCGCGTGCATTGAGCGAGGATCCGTCGCCCTTCGAGCAGCGCGCGAAAAAGACGGCGCATGCGATGAACGAGAAGCTCTGGGATGAGGAGCACTCGACTTACCTGGACTTCGACCTTACTTCGGACCGACTACTGGAAGTTTACGTCGCGCCGAACTTCGTGCCCCTGTATGCAGGTATACCCGACGAAGAGCAGGCGCGTTGCATGATTGACAGCCTGGAGAACACCGGGTTTGGTCTCTCGGATGAAAGCCTCACGCCGGTACCGAGCTACGACCGGTACGGCTTCGCCTTCTTCCCGACGAGGTACTGGCGTGGACCGGTGTGGATCAACATAAACTGGTTCCTCATGCATGGCCTAGAACGCTACGGCTACGAGGAACAAGCCGAGCGCCTGCGAAATACCATCGTCTTGTTGTGCAAGGAGCAGGGCTTCTACGAGTACTACGACCCCACAACCGGTTTCGGGCACGGCTCGGACCTCTTCTCGTGGACGGCGGCCCTGTTCTTGGACGTCGTGCTCGAAGACTGAGCTTCGGAGAACGTTTGCAGGCGGTCGAGTGAAGATCCTGCCCTTAGCTCCTCACCAATCCGCCACGCCCACCAGCCGCGCCAGGGGAGCGGCACCACCGGTTCACCTCAATTGCGACGCCTCGAGCTCGTGCAAAGCCTTGGCGGTGCTTGTTGCCTTTCCGGCTTTCGCGATTGTGGGGCATAGCGAGGTAACGGTAGGCAGCCGCGACCAGTTCGCGGGCGAGAACGCGTTCTCGCAAAACAAGTAGAACGAGCCGGGCCCCGCGGCTTGCCGCCAGTGGGCTTGGGTGGCTCCGGCGGCAGCAGTTCGATGTTCATCCACAACTCGTCCGGCACATATTGCTTCGCCATAGAGCGAGTTCCAACTACGGTCTCCCTGTCACAGTCTGCGGAGAAGGTCAAGCCTCGGCTTGTTGCGGTGACTCTACCGCGCCCAGCTGCTGCATCATCCCTAGCTGATCCACCTCTACCCGATCCTCCACCATCTTGCCTTCTTCTAGGCGGATCATGTCGATGCCTGTCATGGTCACCTCTCTTCCACTCGGGGCGATGCCCCGAAGTTCGCCGTTGTGGGTGCCGCGCATGGTGAAGCGGGCCGAGACTTTGTCTCCTTCTGCGATCATGTCCTCCACGAGGAAACGGCGGTCGGGAAAAGCGCCACGTCGCGCTGCAAGAAATCCCTTGTAGCTCTCGAGGTCCATCGGGTCGGGACTGCCGGCGAAGTAGAAGCGGAAGCCGGGGGAGAGGATCTCGTCTGCCAGGGCAAGGTTGTCCGTGCTCAACAGTTCCTCGAAGAACCGTCGGACGACTGCTTTGTTCTCTTCTATCGACATGGTAGAAATCTCCTTGCTCAAACGTCTGGGAACTCTTCCAACGAGTAGTCATCGCAGTCCTCGTGCAGCGGTCTCCAGGCAGAAAGCGCGTGCCCGAGATCCGAGAGGTTGCCTATCGGTGGGCTCTCGAAGTGCCCCGTAGCGCAGTAGGCGCACGCGCGCACTAGGACGAGAACTCCGCAGTGGTAGAGCCGGAACGTCGCGCCATCCACGCAGGCGACCGCCAGGTGCCCGTCGGTGTATATCTCCTGTGGGGATATTCGACGCCCGGTTAGCGCCAGAATCCTTGCGGAGAGGCCCATGCGCAGGTTAGCGTGCCTGATCGGCCAGGATCGCTCGTAGTCCCCGAGGGCCGCCGCCTGCCAATTAAGTGGTTGCGTAGCCTCAGGCGTCGCGAGACCCGCAGCGCCGTTGATTTGCACTTGCATCCGTCCTCTCCTTTCCGAATAGATACTGCCCTGCCTACTAAGCCTCGGCTTGCTGCGGTGCCGCTATCAAACCCAGCTGCTGCATCATCCCCAAGGCGTCGAAGTTGGTCCACGCTTCCACTATCTTGCCGTCGGCGAGCCGCTTGATGGTGATGCCTGTTATCTCCATCCGCTTGCCCGTGGGGGGCCCAAATGCCTCCGTCTTACCCTCGTGGGTACCGCTACCCCTGAAGCGCATCACGACCTTGTCCACTTCGGCCACCATGTCCTCTATGGTGTTCTCGAGATCGGGGAATGCCTCGCGGAAGGTGGCGGCGAACTGCCTGGCCCCTTCTATGCCCCGCACCTCTCCGGAAGTGGGCTCATGGCTGACGTAATCTGGGGAGAAGATCTCCTCGACGACGTCGAGGTTGCCCATGTGGTTATAGAGTTCCTCGACCTCCCGACGCAATACCGCCTTGTTCTCTTCCGCCGACATCTCTGGGCCTCCTTCACGTTCGCCTCTACTCACTGCTCCGACGGTAGTGCAGGTGACGGGCGAAAGAAATCCCACAAATGTGGGATCTTTTGGCACTGCGGTTGCTTGTATAATGCCCGCACCATGGATAGTGGCAGGTCAGATGAGCACGTCAGGCAGGAGATCATCCGTCTCTCTCATGCCGGGCTGGACTCGAGGACGTTCAGGGTCGAGGTCATAAGGCGTCTGCGGAAACTAATCCCCCTAGACCTTTCGTTCTTCGCTACCGCCGACCCGGCGACGTTGCTCTACACTAGTGCCATACGCGACGACGTCCTCGCGCAGGCTACCCGCCAATTCCTCGAGCGCGAGTTCCTCAAGGACGATCCGATAAGGTTCACGCGCTTGGCGAGGGGCAACCCGCCGGTCGACAGCTTGAGCATGGCCACCAAGGGTGAGCTAGCCCGTAGCCCTCGCTACCAGGAGATCCTCGCCCCGATGGACCTGGGAGACGAGCTGAGAGCGGCCCTGGTTGTTGGCTCGAAGTGCTGGGGATTCATGTGTCTGCACCGCGAGAGATCCAGCCCCAACTTCACGCCTGCCGAGGCGGCCTTGCTGGCGAGGCTCGCCCCGCACCTGGCCGAGGGCCTGCGCGCCGCCCTCTTGCTCGGCGATTCTCGTACGACGACTCCGCAGCCGGACGGACCGGGGTTAG
>DATDKO010000284.1:0-2814 GCA_036519935.1 Rubrobacter sp.
CAGAACGGATCCTATGGGGAGGAAGTGAGGGCGGCACGCGTCGAGGAGGAGGAAGAGGCCGAGCGCCTCTACAAGGAGGCCGTAGGCGACGCTAGGCGCGAGGTGTCGAGCGAGGAAGTTAAAAGCGAGATGCCAGACGGAGAAGCCAACCGTTAATTCCATCTCAAAACTGGATAGGTAGGCCATCGAGAATAACGGGATATTTCTGAGTGGCACCTCCTACGAGGAGTTCGTCGCGGCCCAGGGATGATCTGCGCCTCGGTTGACCGAGGCGTATGGGAAAGATTCCGCCGCAACCCCATCCCTTAGGAGCGGCGGAAAGAAACGATTCTCTTGGGCTGAACTCGTATCCCATCGTACAATCACTTTGGTGGAGCCTCCGCTGCTGCACCCTCGGCCGGCCAGAAGATGTCGACACCGAGGGGGGTGGGCAGGAGTTGCGACCCCAGTCTCCCACTAGAGGGCCGGTCAGCCTGGACTCGATGCGCGTAGGAGCCGTTTTGAGGGCTCGCATCATTCCGTTGGGCCCGCGATCATCTCCTCGGCTACAAAGGCATTTGAGGCGGCTTTGAGGACCTCTACTCGATGCGGCTGAACTACGGAGAACGCAATGACGCTAGTCTCGCCGGAAGAACCTCGCGAAATACCGCTCGCATCGCCCGCATCGTCGTTGCTGCGCTTAGTTACGGGCTTATCGTGCGGTCGGTACCGCCGTGGGTCATCGCCATCATATGCAAACTTACCGACCGCCATGACAGGTATCGACCGCCAATCGCCCGCATAGAAATTCGCCATTTTGCAAGTCTTTTTCCGCCTTTGGGCTGTCGCGGTCGGTGCGGTCGGTATTTCCCAGGGGCTATACTCAATAGCCTATCTGCGCCCTGCGTGTATCCTTCTGCCGGGCAATACTCCTATGGTCTGCAAGGATCTGCCTCAGGATCCTAAAGGCTGACCTACAGAGTCCCGGGGCTGCTCTCCCTCTCGAGCAGATCAGCCACCCAAGGGTAGCGGTAGTCCACGCCCTGGCTCACCTTGTAGGCAGCGTAGCCCATGTGTACGAAGGGCACAAAGGTGAGTACGATCATCACCGGGAACAGCAAGAAGCCCACGAGGATGATCGTGAGCAGACCCGCCACGGTCCAGCCCACAGCCAGGATCACTACCCAGGCAACCTGATACCACAGCGACTGCAGAGCATGGAAGGAGACCCTCGGCGAGCGATCCCTGTACATGAGCCAGATCACCAGCGCCGCCACCGGCCCCAGGAAGCCCGTGAAGAGGTTCAGGAAGACGGAGAGATGGGCCAGAACGGACCAGGTGTTCTCGTCTTTGGGGTTCATGGTTGTCGTGCTGAGAGTACCTCCCGGTCCTGATCCGCCGCTCCCTGACCCTTCAGGTTCGGGCTCGACGCCGTAATTTCTCTGCTCTTCGGACACAGGGGTGCTCCTCTCGCTCTCTGGACGTGTCTATCCTTATCTACGTCGTAGCGGCACTGGGGTTTCGTCTGTGAAAGTCACTGGGAGGTCGAGGGGGTGCCAGGAGTTAAGGTCCCGGTCGTTTACCAAAGGTCCGGATGTCGTAAACTGGGTGTGCGTATAGGCCGTTCTCTCATCGAAAGGTGATTGGGATGGTCCAGCCCGAGTTGTTCTGACTGCGTCCGCTCGAAAGAGATCGATGAGGCGACCATCGTTAGTTTGTTAGGCAGATGAGACCAATTGCCCCCTTGACCCTAACGCTAGGTGTTGCGAGACTTGATGTTGGTTGACATGGTTGTCTAGAACTGGATGAAATCTGATGTGAAGCCGAGGCTTTGTTCCACGTTCGTAGCTGGGAGGCACAACGGTGCACGAGAATGGGCCGGGGGGTGGCTCCGAGCGTAAGGGGCCACTACTGCATGTTAGGGGGATCGACAAGTCCTTCGGAGCGGTACAGGCCCTCAAGGGCGTGGACTTTGAGGTCCGTCGGGGAGAAGTTGTAGCCCTGATCGGGGACAACGGGGCCGGCAAGTCCACCCTGATCAACATCATAACCGGGGTGTTTCCGCCAGACTCTGGCGAGATCGTCTTCGAGGGAGAGAGGGTGGAGTTCGCTTCACCGCACGATGCCCGCGAGCGGGGCATTGAGGCCGTATACCAGGATCTCGCGGTCGCGCCGCAGCTGGACGCGGTGGCGAACATCTTTCTCGGTAGGGAGCGCCGTATGGGGAGGATCCTTGGCCGGCTCGGGTTCCTGGACCGGCAAAGGATGAGGAGGGAAACCGACAAGCAGCTAGAAGAGTTGCACGTGCGCATCCCGGACCCGGCCAAGCCCTTGAGCACTTTCTCGGGCGGGCAGCGCCAGGGGGTAGCGGTGGCTCGAGCGGTGATGTGGGCTAGCAAGGTCGTCATTATGGATGAGCCCACGGCGGCTCTGGGCGTGGCCCAGGCAGGGATGGTCCTCGACCTCGTTCGGCGGGTGCGCCAGACCGGGGTTCCGGTGGTGTTCATCAGCCACAACATGCCGCAAGTCTTCGACGTTGCCGACCGTGTGGTCGTCTTACGGCTGGGCGAGGTGGTCGCGGAGCTAGACCCCGAGAAAGCCTCGACGGACGAAGCGGTGGCTGCCATGACGGGATCTTTGCGCGAAGAGGGGAATGCCTAGGGATGGCCGATACCAAGAGCCGCCAAGAAGAATCCGGAGCAGGGCGTCGCCGGACGCTCCCCGGCCTGGGTTCGGCATTTATCTTCGTCATACTTGCGGGGCTCGTCTTTGCCTTCTCGATCGTGGAAGGGACTGCTTTCCTTAGCGTAGAGAACTTCGTGACGATTGCTGAGG
>DATDKO010000285.1:0-2458 GCA_036519935.1 Rubrobacter sp.
GGTTCTTCTCTATGAGCCTCTGCCTGGCTCCCTTGTCTCCGGCCTTGGCACGCTTGGAGAGGTCTATCTCCTCGGCGTGCGTGAGCAGCGTGCCCTTGTCGATGTGGGCGAAGTAGCCTGGGATGAGATCCGGGGTCTCGGAGGGTCGCTCCGATGCGCGCGTCATTAAACTCTTGCTATTCGTCACCGTCTTTGCAGACATATCAGCTTCTCTTTCCCTAGAGATTTCATTGGCTTGTTCACTTGCATCGAGCACAGTTGCATTATACAGTATCTACTATATAATTGTCAAGTAGATACGGCAAGAAGTAGTAGCGAAATTCGGAATAAGGACGGGTTGAAGATGGGCGGGAAGAGGAGCTACGGCCAGTACTGCACGGTGGCCAGGGCGCTCGACGTGGTTGGCGAGCGGTGGACGCTGCTCTTGGTGCGCGAGCTCTCGACTGGGCCCAAGCGGTTCAAGGATCTCCTAGAGGGGCTGCCGGGCATCGGAACCAACCTCCTCGCAGGCAGGCTCAAGGCGCTGGAGGCGGACGGCATCGTCCGGCGCGCCACGTTGCCTCCGCCTGCGGGGTCGAACGTCTACGAGCTGACGGAACTTGGGGAGTCTCTTGAGCCGGTGATCGTGGCCCTCTCTCGGTGGGGGGCGAGGCTCTTGGACGCGCCGCGTGCAGAGGACGACCTGAGGGCGGGATGGGCCGTGGTAGCAATGCGGTCGGCCCTCGGACGGGAGGCTACGGGCAGCCGTACGGGTACCTACGAGTTCCGTATCGACGGCGAGGCGTTTCACGTGCGGGTTAGAGGCAGCGAGGAAGGGGAGCGGGTGGAAGCCAGACAAGGCTCGGCTCCCGATCCTGACCTCGTCATGATAGGTGACGCCGAGACCTTCCTGGCGGTGGCCTCGGGGCGGCTTAGCCTCGAGGAAGCGGTGGAATCAGGAGCGCTCCGGCTCGAGGGAGAGCGCGAGGAGGACCGAGAAGCCCTGCTCGCGTGGTGCCAGCATTTGATCGGCCCGACCGCAGCCTAGGGAACGGTTGGGGTAGGACGGCCCAAATCTCGCCCTCTACCGCAGGACCTTTGAACCTCGACTACAGCTTCGCTTGGCCCTAAACCACCCTCTACCTCAAGCCGCTTGACCTTGCCCAGACAACCCGGGCGGGGTTAGGCTCGGGGGATGGTAAGGTAACTAGCACGGCAAGCGAGGAGTAAGGGAGGTCTGCTCCATGAGGCCGGATCTGGTTCTTCGGGGTGTCATACCCGCCAACCTGATGGCGTTCGACACCGACCTGGAGATCGACGAGAGAAATTACCGCAGGCACCTACGCTACCTGATCGACACGCCGGGGGTAGCCGGCATTACCACCAACGCGCACGCCTCCGAGGTGGCGACACTGACCTTCGACGAACAGCAGCGCAGCCTCGACATAACTCTGGATGAGGCGGCGGGTACGATACCCGTAGTGTGCGGCGTCTACCAGGACGGTACCTTCAAGGCGACCAGGATAGCGAAGATGGCCGAGCGGGAGGGGGCGGACTGTCTTCTAGTATTCCCCTCAGCGGTCTTCGATTTCGGTCACCGGCTTCGTCCCGAGATGGCGTACGGGCACATCGCCGCGATAGCCGAGGCTACTAGCCTTCCGCTCATCGTGTTCGTATATCCTGTTAGCTCGGGTCTGCACATCGCCACGGACAGCCTGGTAAAGATCTGCGACGAGATAGACAACGTCATCGCCGTCAAAGAGTGGTCCAACGACATCGGCGTCTACGAGCGCAACTATCGGGAATTGCGGGCGCTGGACAAGAAGGTTTCGCTCCTCAGCAGCTTCAGCAAGTCGCTTCTGGCGTCCTTGTGCGTCGGCGCCGACGGCATCCTATCAGGGCACGGGAGCGTCATCGCCGATCTGCATGTAGAGCTGTTTGACGCTGTGAACCGCGGCGACCTGGAGGAGGCACGCCGGGTGGCGGACCGGATCTACCCGGTGGTGCAGGTCACCTACGCCGAGCCGTTTCTCGACGGGCACAACCGGATGAAGGAGGCCCTCGCCATACTCGACAGGATAGACGAGGCCCACGTGCGTCCCCCGCTGCGGCGTATCTCTGAGGCGGAGAGGAATAGCATCCGCCGCGTCGTTACCGAGGCCGGATTGCCGCCTGCACGCAAGGAGCAGCCGGACGCTAGCGCCGTTGGAGGACGCGGCTAGGCAAGAGCCTTGAACGTTCTCTTTCCCCCGTGATTATCGGAGGGGTGCAACTTCCCGATCGGGTGGTCATGTCGCCTATGACTCTCGACTCGACAGCGGCAAGGAGCCACGGTTTCAGGGTGGAAGGACTCTATGCCCTCGAAGAGAGTATTTTCCAAGAGGCTGGCATCGGGCGTCCAAAAGAGGGGCGGTGGGACCTCGCGTTCCAAACCTTCTTGCTCTCGCTCCTGCTGGTTTTCGGGCTCTGCTTGGCGGGG
>DATDKO010000286.1:0-12560 GCA_036519935.1 Rubrobacter sp.
CTTTCCTCTCCATTCCTTATTGCACAGGCGACTGTGTTACGGCGACGAGCTTAGCTCGTTTCGGGCACCCGTGCACGGGAAGAGATAGCTCTTGCGCGATCATCCGCTCTCCTTCAGGACTGCAACTTCGAGGGGATCTAAGACCAGGTTGGTATCGTGCTCCGTTCCTGCGAGGAGGTCCCGGCCGGGGTTCGACAGCCTGACCTCCACGGCTTCGTTGTTATGGTTGAGCAAGAAGAGGAATGATGCGTCCTCGGTCTTACGACGCACGGCGTCGACACCAGGTGGGACGTCGGCCGTTGGTCTCACACCAGCCTCCTCGCACACCCTCTGGAGAAGCGACTTCGTGTAGCGTTGTTCCGGCCTGGTGCCGAGGTAGTAGGCTGCGCCTTCACCGAAAGTGTTGCGTGTTACGGCCGGAGTGCCTGCATAGAAATCTTCCGTATACGAAGCCAGGGGTTCTGCTTCCTGGAGGTGGATGAGATCCGCCCACAGGTCACAAGATGCGCCGTCGGTAGTGTCGAGACGATTGGTTTCTCCTGTTGCCATCGGTACAAAGTCTTCGATCTGGAGACCTAGCAGCTCCCTGAATGGAGCCGGGTAACCGCCGAGGTGGATGTGATCCCGCCCGTCAACTATCCCCGAGAAGAAAGACATCAGGAGCGTCCCGCCATCAGACACGTACCGCCGGATATTCTCCACCGAGTCGTCGGTGACGAGGTAGAGGTTGGGAGCGATAACAAGCCTGTAGGACGAGAGGTCGGAAGCAGGATGGGCGAAATCCACGGGGATGTTCGTCTCGTAGAGCGGCTTATAGAAGGAGTACAGGCCTTCGCGCATCCTGACGGCGGTGGAGGGTTTGGAGTCGAGCTCTAGCGCCCACCAGCTCTCCCAGTCCAGCAGGATCGCGGTCTCGGCTTCTCCGCGCGTCCCGAGGAGTTCGTCCAGGGCGCTAAGCTCTGCGCCTAGGTGCTTCACCTCGCTCCAGCTCCTGGAGTCTTCCGTACGAACGTGCGGGACCATCGCGCTGTGATACTTCTCGGCCCCCGCCTTCGATTGGCGCCACTGGAAGAACATGATGCCCTCGGCCCCGCGGGCGACGGCGCCGTAGCTCCACAGGCGCATCTCGTTCGGCCGCTTCGGGACGTTGCGCCTGCGCCAGTTCACGCGCATCGTCGTCTGCTCCATGAGGACCCAGGGGGCTCCATCTCCAAGAGAGCGCATCAGGTCGCGGCTCATGGCGGCTTTCATGTGGGCTTCGGGGTCGGACGGGTCGGGGTAGGAGTCGTCTGAGACCACGTCCTCACGCGGAGCCCACTTCCAGTAGTCCACGGGCTTGAAGAAGCCCATAAAGTTGGTGGTTATGGGTATATCCGGAGTCGCTTCCCGCAGTATCTCCTTCTCCATCTCGTAGAGCTCGAGCAGGGCGTCCGAGGAGAAGCGGCGAAAGTCCAGTTGCTGGGTCGGATTCGCGAAGGTGGGGGCGCTGCGGGGAGGTAGGATCTCACCCCACTCCCCGTAGCGCTGGCTCCAGAATGCCGTCCCCCACGCCTCGTTGAGGGCATCCAGGTCACCGTAGCGCGCCCTCAGCCACTCCCTGAAATGGGCCGCCGAGGCGTCGCAGTAACACTCCGCGACGTGACATCCGTACTCGTTGTTCACGTGCCACATCGCAAGCGCAGGATGGTCCTTGTAGCAGTCAGCGATGCGCCGAACGAGTTCGGAGGCCCTCTCCTTGTAAGCGGCGCTGCTGGGGCAGTACTGCTGGCGGGCGCCGGGATGTAACGTGACGCCGTCCTGCGTGACGGGCAGACTCTCGGGGTGGAGCTTGGCAAGCCAGAGTGGCGGCGACGCCGTGGCGGTGGCGAGATTCACCATTACGCCGTTGTCGTGCAGGAGGGAGATGATGCGGTCAAGCCAGTCGAAGTCGTACTCGCCTGGGCGGGATTCCAGCTTCGCCCAGGAGAAGATCCCTAAAGAGACCAGGTTCACGCCGGCCTCGCGCATCAAGCGCACGTCCTCGTCCCAGACCTCCTCGGGCCACTGCTCCGGGTTGTAGTCGCCGCCGTAGATCATGTGCGGGACCTTCCAGGTGATCATGGTCTTACCTCCTGTGCTTGCGTCGCAACCTGGGCTCTTTGGGCCCCGATAACTTCAGGCTACCGAAGGTCACGCCCCGCCAGTAACGTTGCAGGATCAAGCACCGCGACGTACCGCACCGGAGGTCCTGACGCCTTCAGGCAGGGATTCACCGTGGGCTTCTATGAGATCGTCGACCATCTCGGCTATCTCGTCGAGCGAGAGCACGCTTGCAGCGTGGCGGTCGAGCATGGCGGCATGATAAACGTGGTTCCGCCTTCCCTCCAGCGCCGCCCTGACCGTGAGGTTCTGGACCGCCGTGTGCGGGGTGCAGGTCGCAGCACACTGCGGCGGGAGGTCTCCTACGTGGCAGGGACGGAGACCGGTCTCGTCAACCAGGATCGGCACTTCGACACAGCAACCTTCGGGGAGGTTCGTAATGAGGCCGGTGTTCTCGACGTTGCCGTATATGGTGCGCGCCTCGCCGGTGACGAGCGAGTGCATGATGAGCGAACCGTACTCCACGCTGCGCTCGAGCGGGAAGTCCTCTCCGTGGAGGAGTTTACGACGGGTCTCGGCGTACTGAACGAGGTTCTCCTCGCTGCGCCTGACGTACTCGTCCACAGGGACATCGTAGAGTTCGATGAGCCCGTCGTCCTTGAGGAAGTAGGGTACGTACTCGGCGTTATGCTCGCTCGACTCGGTAACGAAGTAACCGAAGCGACGCATAAGCTCGAATCGTACCTTGTCTTTGGCGTACACGTCAGGGTCCTCCATGGCTGCGAACAGCAGCGGGTAGGCGTCCTTGCCTTCGACCTCGAGGCGTGTCATCCAGGCGATGTGGTTTATGCCGGCGCACTCGTAGAGAAGCTCTTCGTGCCCTATCCCGATGTATGAGGCTATCTCCCGGGCGGTGTAAGGGACGCTGTGGCAGAGCCCGACGCTCTTTGTCTCTGGGCTTGCGGTGTACAGCGCCTCCATCAGGATGCCCATAGGGTTCGTGTAGTTCAGGAGCAGAGCTTTCGGACAGAGCTCTCGCATCTCTCCGGCGAGGTCGAGCACGAAGGGGATGGTACGCAAGCCGCGGAAGATGCCGCCGATGCCCATCGAGTCGGCGATCGTCTGCTTGAGGCCGTACTTTTTGGGGATCTCGAAGTCGAGGAGGGTGGCCTCGTGCATCCCGATCTGGACCATGTTCACGACGAAGTCGGCTTCTTCGAGCGCCCTTCGCCGGTCGAGGTGTTCCTCGACCCTCGCATCGGCGCCGAGCTGCTCTGAAGTCCAGCGGGCCATCATGCCTGCGGTCTCCAGACGCTCTGGGTCTATGTCGTGCAGGGTGATGGTGGTTCCGTGCAGCTCGGGGAAGCTCAGGGTGTCTGTTAGGAGGTTCTTGGTAAAGACGACGCTCCCCGCGCCGATAAAGGCTATCTTCAAGACTCGTTCCTTCCCTCGAACGGGCAACCCCCCATCACCACGATACAGATTACCCTAACATGGCCGCCCGGCTGGGACTTGATCCTCAGATGTGCCCGCATCGCCAGGGAGTTCCAGCGTCTGATCCTGGAGCACGATCCGCACGACCACTCTTATTCTGGACCGGTTCATCCCCCTGGCGTGACGACGGTCTTCTCTCTCCCTTCCCACCTGATCACAAGCTCCAGAGGGACAGTGGAGTGTACCTGTATCTCTGGCTCTTCTCCGGCTGAGTCGCGGGCAGCGCAGGAGAGATCTAGCACACCATCCCTACCGAACGGGTAGTCGTGTACGCCGTGGTTTTCCAGGAGCCGTACGTCCCACAGGAGCCGTCCTGAGGACGCGTCAGCGCGCAGCCCGAACACGTACTCGAAGAGTCCTGCCACGGGCGCGAGGCCACTCCAGCCTACGAAGTCGTCTTTGGCACGGTTGCCTGGCGCCGTCCCCTCAGGGGCGTAGTTCTCCCAGAGTGTTCCGGTCTGTTCGAAGACCCCTACCACGTGGTAGAGATCCTCGCGGGCGATCTCATGCGCCAGGTCGTTGTAACCGGCCCGGTCGAGTCCCCGCAAGACCATGTAGTTCGTGGGCGGCCATACGCCGCCGAGCCAGTAGCCGCCGCCCGGGTCGTACTCCTGGTGGTCGGCGGATAGCGAGGGCACGCGATGGGGTCGCCCGAACCTTTTTGGATCTTCGAGGTGTCCTACGAACGAGGAGATCCTCTCCTGCGGCACCACGCCTGCCAGCAAGGCCCAGAAGGCACCGACGGTCTGGACGTCCGAGAGCGTTCCGTCCGCAAGCTCGTCGTGGTAGAAGGCGGTCTCCTCGTTCCACAGACGCTCGTTGACCCTCGGGGAGAGCATGTCACGCTCTTCGCGCAGGTCCGCGACCTCCCCGGAGCGGCCGAGGGCATCTGCCATCCTCAAGAGCAGGTCTGCCGAGAGAATCTGTTGGAGGCACGCGTCGATCCAGACGGCGTGACCGTGGTAGGTCAGGCGTTCGGGCCACCCAACCTTCCCCGCCGATCTCTGAGGGAAGCGCGGCTGGTTATCCATTCCGGAGCCGAGGCCGGACGTCCAGTAGGTGCCATCGCGCCAGGTGCGGTGGCGCCGCAGCCACCTGTGGTAGGAGACGAGAACCGGGAAGATACGCCCGAGGCGGTCGCTGTCAGCCGTGTCGCTGTAGTGCTCCCACTCCGTCCACGGCATTACGTTGGGTCCTGTGCTTGCCGCGTCGAAGCGCTCGAAACGATCCTTGCCGTCGAAGGTGCCGATCTCACGGCAGATAAACCCGTCGGGGTGCTGGCTGGCGTAGAGGTTATCCAGGGTGCGCTGGAAGTCGAAGGCGCGGCGGCCGTAGCGGGCGAACAGCAAGATGAACGCCGAATCCCACATGAACAGGCAGTCGTTGAAGGCCGTGTCGATAAAGCTGGCCACGAAGCCGCTCCCCGGTTCGGGACGGCGCAGGTTGGCGAACGCCAGCTCCCACGCTCCGCGGTAGCATTCCATGGCGCCTTCGTGGCCCTCCCAGAAAGGCTGGGGCAGGGAGTCCCACGCGTCCTCGAACGAGGGCGGTGGGAAGTCTTCCGGAGACATCCGCACGAAGGCGTTCTCCTCGACCAGCGATTCCCTGAGATGGGTGTCGATGTAGCCGTCGCGCGTTCGCAACTTGCCGACCTCCTTATGGTCTGATCCAGCATCGCGCATACGCCGTCCACGCACAAGCCTTGGGTAGGCTCACGGCCTCGCAGGCGCACCGACTTCTGGCTCCACTTCGACCAGGTCCCGCATGCGCATTCTACCTCCGCACCATTTTCCATCAGGATGCCCAGCAGCCATTCGCCGCTCGGGCCCCCTGGACCGGCCAGTCGGCGGAGAGGCTTTCATGCCTAGGATGGTGCACGGCACCGGCACCCTGAGAGATAATGTTCCTATCATGGGTTTGGTTCAGAGGAGATCTCGCGAGGCGGGACCATGAGCATACTCGACACGAGAGTCTACAGGTGGCTGGAGGTGGCAACGGACTTCTTCCTGCTCAACCTGATGTGGCTCGTGGCTTGCCTGCCTGTTGTGACGATCTTCCCCTCTACCGCTGCCATGTTCGGCGTCGTGCGGGACTGGGTGCGCAGGAAGGAAGGCAGCCTGACGCGTACGTTCATCACGCGCTTTCGGGAGAACTTAGGGCAGAGCCTCCTGGTGGGAGCGATATGGACGGTGTTCGGGATGGCGCTCTTCCTCGACTTTCTGGTGGCCAACCAGCTCTCCTACTGGGCCCAGATCGTGCTGAAGTCGGTACTCGTGCTCGTATCCACCGTGTACGCTTTCTGTTCCGTCTATCTGTTCCCCGTGATGGTCCATTACGAGACCGACTGGAAGACGGTGATAAAGAACTCTCTGCTAATATCTATAGGAAGGCTGCCAACCACCGTAGTATGCCTGATGTTCTTGGTAGTGATGGTCGGGCTCACGGTGGCCGTGCCTTTTCTGGTGGTCATCACCGGCAGCATTACAGCCTACGTCGTCTACAGGCTATGCGACAGGGTGTTCAGGAAGATAGACGCAGCCTACGGAGACGCGTAGACCCTACCCGCTGGCCAGCTCTCGCATGTACTTGAAGCTGATCCTTACGTCGTCGAGCGCGTCCCTCGGGTTGTCCTGCTCGGCGATGTACCATTCCGCATCGGCAGCTTCCAGTAGCCTGTGCCACGGCATGGTCCCTTCCCCTACGGGCAGGTCGGAGCGTTGCTCGTCCGAGGTCATGTCCTTCAGGTGGACGAGCGGGATGCGGTCTCCGAGGTCTAAGAGCAGCGGCTTCGGGTCCGCGCCACCGTATCCGACCCAGTCGAGATCCAATTCAAAATAGACAAGCTCAGGGTCCGTCTCCCTGACAAGGACTTCCCACATGGTGGTCCCGCCCAGGGGCGCGAACTCGAAGTCGTGGTTGTGGTAGGAGAAAGTCACACCCTCCTGGTGGCACAGATCCCCCCACCGGTTGAGGCTCCCGGCTAGACTGGTTACCGCGGTCTCATCCCTGTGTTGCTCCGGCGGGGCCATCGGGAGGATGGCGTGGGCGCAGTCGAGGGTGTGCATGTCTGTGATGACTGCTTCGGGGTCCGTCTCCCAGGAGTCGAAGGGGACGTGGACGCCAGAGGCGTGGAGGCCGAGATCGTCGATGATGTTGCGGAGATCTTCGGCGGAGAGACCGCCGAAACCCGCGAACTCGACGGCTGGGTATCCTATCTCCGAGATCTTGCGCAGCGTGCCTGGCATGTCGCGCGCGGTCTCTTTTCGGACGGTATAGAGCTGGAGTGAGATCTGGTCCTGCCTCATGCTCCACCCCCGAAGATCCCCTCGGGGGATCTGGCCGGCAGCGGTTCCGGTCGCTCGAACGTGCTGTTCACAGCGACGTGCTCGCCCCGCTCGGATGAGTCGAGGAACGCGTGGATCACCTCCAGGACGTGCATGCCTAGCTCGCCTCTGGCCCTGTGCTTTCTGCCCGAGCGCAGGGCCTGGGCCATGTCAGCGAGGCCTATCCCCCTGGTGTTCCCCGTGTAAGTATGGGTCAGGGGGACATCTATCCAGGCGGCTGCGTCCGACCGCCAGAGGCGCACAGGACCGTCGGCGAAGTTGGGGTCGGGGAGGCTCAGGGTGCCTTCGGTACCGTAGAGGTCGATCCTGGCCTGAGACTCTGCCCAGACATCGAAGGTGGTTACAAGGGTCCCCACGGCGCCGCTTTCGAAGTCCATCACGCCGGCTATGTGGGTCGGGGTGTTCACCGTGATGGTTGTCCCCGCGAGGGGTTCGCTGGTGATCGTACGCTCGGGGAACGTGATGCGCGCCGACCCGGCGACCCTCCTCACGGGTCCCATCAGGGTCGCGAGCGCGGTGAGGTAGTAAGGCCCCATGTCGAACATCGGGCCAGCGCCGGGCTGGAAGTAGAAGTCAGGGTTAGGATGCCAGTCCTCGGGGCCGTGGCTGAGCATGAGCGCCGATACGGCGACGGGCTCTCCGATGATTCCCTCGTCCATGATCTTGCGGCAGGTCTGGAGGCCGCCTCCGAGGAAGGTGTCAGGGGCACAGCCGATCCTGAGGTCTCTCTCGGCGGCCACTTCCAGCATCCTACGCCCGTCTTCCAGGCTCACGGCGAGAGGCTTCTCGGTGTACACGTGCTTGCCGGCCTCGAGGGCCGCCAGCGAGACCTCAGCGTGAACCACAGGGACGGTCAGGTTGAGGACGATCTCGACCTCTTCGTCGGCCAGCAGCTCCTCCGGGCCGCAAGCCTTGGCCACGCCGTAAGCTTGCGCCTGGGCTTCTGCGCGCTCCAGCACGAGGTCCGAACAAGCGACGATCTCGACGTCGTCGAACTCGGCTGCGTTCTCCAGATAGATGCCGCTGATCTTGCCGCACCCGATCACGCCAACTCTTACCGCCGCGTCTTCGCTGATGGTTGCTCCTTTCAGTCGCTCAGCATTTCAGCATGTCAGCACGTCGCCTGTTCCAGGCGACTTGTCAGCAATTCAGCTAGTCAGCTTTCGCGGGGGCAAGTCCTTGCTGACTGGCTGACAAGGCGGCGCAGCCGCCGTGCTGACAAGCGGAGGCCGTAAGGCCGAAGCGTGCTGACATGCTGACTAGCTCTTACCATCTGCTTGCCCAGAGCATGCCGCGATTGACTATCTCTTTGGCGTCCGGCACGTCGAAGTCTTTCGCGACGTGGCCCAGGGAGCAGTAGAATACGCGTCCCTCGCCCCACTGTCTCTTCCAGACGACGGGTTCTATGTTGCCCTCGATCCAGGGTACGTGCTCTCCCGAGAAGGTGGTGGTCGCGAGGACCTCGTTGGAAGGGTCGACGTGCATGTAGTATTGCTCGGAGTGCATGCTGAAGTCTTCCAGGCCTGACGTTATGGGGTCTTCGTGGTGTATGATGTTCACCTGGTAGTTGATGGTGTGGCGGAACGAGTCGGCCATACCGCCGTGCCAGCCGGCGAGCCCGACCCCGCTCTCTACGGCTCCGCGCAGACCCTCCTCCTGCTGGTCCGTGATCTCCCCCATCGTCCAGATCGGGATTACGAGGTCAAAGGATCTCATCTTCTCCCTATCGAGGTAGGTGTCGAGGGTGGTCGAGATCTCGACTTCGTATCCTCTCCTCCAGGATAGGCGCGAAGACGGCGGCGCACTTCTCCGGTTCGTGGCCCTCCCAGCCGCCGCAGACGAAGAGCGCGGACTTCATAAGGCTTCCTCTCTGGTGATCTCCTCCATGGAGACCTCGCGGTTTTCGAGGGCCGAGGCGTAGCAGGCGTCTATGATGCGTGCACGGTTCAGGCCATCCTCTCCGTACTGCCCCCCCCAGTCACCGCCCCAGATAGTCTCGACGAAACGCCTGACAACGGCGTAGTGTCCCTCGCGGGGTTCGATCTCGGGCGTGACGACTGCGGGCACGCCGGCCACGTCGGTGTAGATACGGACGGTATCGCTGGTACCGTAGTTCCTTACCTTCATCTCCGCGCCTCCGTCGGTGCCGTAAAGCGTGACGCCGAAGTCGTCGCTCGACTCGCGGTAGGCGGCCCAGCCGGCCTCAAGGTTCAGCGTCGCCCCACCGGAGAGGCGGATGAAGGCGGTCGCCAGGTCCTCGACCTCGTACGGTTTGTCGCCCCGCATGAGCCCGAAATCTCCCCTGCCTCCGCGCCCGCGCGGGCCAAGCTCGGCGTAGGTTGCGCAGCTCACGCTCTCTACCTCTGGCTCGCCCATCAGGTAGATAGCCATGTCTATCATGTGCACGCCAAGGTCTATGAGCGGGCCGCCGCCGGCAAGCTCCTTGCTGGTGAACCAGCCGCCCATGCCTGGGATACCATTGCGACGCATCCAGGTAGCTTTGGCGTGGTAGATCCTGCCCAGGTTCCCCTCATCGACGTGACGCTTGAGCGCCTGGACGTCTCCCCGCTCGCGCTGGGTGAAGGCGATGTGCACCGCGCGGTCCGCCTCCCTGGCAGCGCTCACTATCCGCTCCGCCTCGACGCCGTTGCGCGCCAGCGGCTTCTCGCAGAGCACGTGCCTGCCGCCTTCCAGGGCGGCTACGGCGATGGGGGCGTGCAGGTGGTTCGGCGCGCCGATGCTCAGGATGTCGAGGTCGTCGCGGGCGACGAGTTCCTCCCAGCTCGTGTACAGGTCCTGCACGCCGTAGCGCCCGCCGAGCTCGCCCAGCAGGTCCTCTTCGAGCCCGGCGAGCGCCACGGGCTCCACGCCAGGCACCCTCACGAAGTTCTTCAGGTGCTGCTCGCCCGCGTAACCCAGGCCGACGACCCCTGCACGCAGGGGTTCTGCAGAAGATCTCTCAGCTTGCAAACGGCTCTCCTCTTGTGGGTCTAGATCTCGTTCGACTCTACTCTATCGGTTCTGTGTGCCCGTATACAGGCGTAGCCCCTAGTGTCGGCGCTGCCCAGCGGACGGCGTTTCTGATGACGCGCTGGACGTCCTGGTTGTGGTAGGAGGGGTTCTCCTCGTGGCCTGGGCGGAAGTAGAAGATCCTACCCCGCCCCCTCCTGTAACACAGGCCGCTCCTGAAGACCTCCCCACCCCCGAACCAGCTCACGAAGACGAGCTCGTCAGGCTGCGGCACGTCGAAAGGCTCGCCGTACATCTCCTCTTCGAGCTCTATGTACTCCCCCAGTCCCTCGGCTATTGGATGTCCTGGCGCGACGACCCAGAGCCTCTCGGTGTCGTCGTGGCGCCATTTGAGGTCGCAGGTCGTGCCCATAAGTGTCTTGAAGATTTTCGAGAAGTGTCCTGAGTGGAGCACGATCAGGCCCATGCCGCCGAGCACCCGCTCGTGTACCTTCTCGACTATCTCATCAGAGACCTCGTCGTGGGCCATGTGACCCCACCAGAGGAGTACGTCCGTTTCATCGAGTATCTCATCGGGGAGCCCGTGCTCGGGCTCATCGAGGGTCGCCGCATGGACCTCGAAGCCGCCGTCGGTCAACATGGCGGCGAGGACAGCATGCATACCTTCGGGGTAGATCTTCGCGACCTGCTCGGCGCTCTTTTCGTGCCTGTACTCGTTCCAGATGGTTACGCGCGGCTCTTCAGCCAAGTCTAGATCCCTTCCATCTCCGGTCTTCTCCATTCGCCGCTCGCAGCGCTGCGTTCGACGGCGTCCAGCACAGCCTGGCACCTGTAGCCGTCCTCGAAGGTCGGGGCCGGGCTCTTCCCCACCTTTATACCGTCCATCAGATCTTTGATGGTGTGGACGAAAGTGTGCTCGTAGCCGAGGATATGGCCCGGTGGCCACCAGGCCCCCGTGTACGGGTGGTCAGGCTCCGTCACGTTCACGGTCCTGAAGCCCTGAACGTCAGGTTCGTCTTCCGTAAAGAACACTTCGAGCTCGTTCATGCGTTCGAGGTCGAAGGCGACGCTTCCTTTGGAGCCGTTGACCTCGAAGGAGTTCTGGTTTCTGCGGCCGGCTGCGAAGCGCGTGGCCTCGAAGGTCCCTATGGCGCCGTTCTCGAAGCGGGCCAGGAAAGCTGCGGCGTCGTCTACCTTTACCTCTCCCATCTGTGTGCCGCCGCTCGCCGAGAGTCCTCCACCCGGGCCGGCCTCGAGGGGCCGCTCCTCAACGAACGTCTCCGTCATGCCGGTGACCTCGGAGATAGGTCCGACTACGAAGTGGGCGAGGTCGATTATGTGCGCCCCTATGTCGCCGAGGGCGCCTGAGCCGGAGACCTCTCTCTGGAGGCGCCAGATCAGGGGGAAAGAAGGATCCATGATGAAGTCCTGCAAATACGTGGCCCGCCAGTGCCTTATCTCCCCGAGCCGCCCTTCCTCGACGAGCTTCCGCGCTAATTGCACCGCAGGGGCGCGCCTGTAGTTGAAGCAGACCATGTTGACCGTCCCCGCGTTGCGCGCAGCGGTGAGCATCTCGCGGGCCTCAGGGAGGTTGTTGGCCAGCGGCTTCTCGCAAAGGACGTGCTTATCCGCTTCGAGGGCTGTCAGCACGATCTCGCGGTGCGTGTTGCCCGGTGTGACTACATCCACCAGATCTATATCGTCGCGCGCTATGAGCTTGCGGTAGTCAGTCTCGTAGGAGTCCCAGCCCAGAGTGTCAGCCGCCTCCCTCACGCCGGCCTCGTCGCGGCCGCATATCGCTGCCATCCTGGGAGCCGGGTCGACGTCGAAGAAGCTTGCGACCTGGCGGTAGGCGTTGGAGTGGGCGCGGCCCATGAACTTGTAGCCGACGAGCCCGACCCCGATCTCTCCCCGCTCCATGATTACTCCTCCCTCGCGAAGGCTGCGTCGAAGGCCTGCGTCGATGGCTCGAAATCCGTACGTCTCGCGAATGCCAGCGCGTCCCTGGCCCCGTACTCACGGTCCATCCCCGAGTCCTCCCACTCGATGCTGAGAGGACCCTCGTAGCCGATACGGTTCAGAACCCTTATGCAGTCCTCGAGGTTCACGTCGCCGTGGCCTGGGGAGACGAAGTCCCAGCCGCGCTCGGGGCTGCCGAAGTCCAGGTGGCCTCCGAGAATGCTCCTGCGACCGTTCAACCTCTTGCGGCTGTCCTTGATGTGGAAGTGGTAGATCCTATCCGCGAACTCCTCGATGAACGCTGCGGAGTCGAGGAACTGGTGGGCGAAGTGGCTTGGATCGAAGTTGATACCGAACCCCTCGCGGTTGCCGATGGCGTCGAGAGCTTTACTTGTGGTCACGAAGTCGTAGGCGATCTCCGTCGGGTGAACCTCGAGGCCCCACCTGACGCCCTCCTCGTCGAAGACGTCGATGATCGGGTTCCACCGCTCGGCGAACTCCTCGTAGCCGCGCTGGACGTCGTCCCAGTCGTTCGGCGGGAACGAGTAGAGCATGTGCCATACGCTCGACCCGGTGAAGCCGTTCACCTGCTCGACGCCGAGTCTGGCGGCAGCCCGGGCCGTGTCCTTCATCCGCTCGGCCGCTCGTTGCCGCACGCCTTCGGGGTCGCCGTCGCCCCACACTTCTGGCGGCACGATCGCACGGTGGCGCTTG
>DATDKO010000287.1:0-4406 GCA_036519935.1 Rubrobacter sp.
ACGCGGTTGTGGACGAAGAAGGTCTGCCCGCCACGGGCCACCTCCCGCTCGATGGCATGCTTTACGAGGTCCTCCTCGTAAGGACCAACGTGCGTGAGGATGCTGCGGCGTCCCGCTGGGGGCGTCTCGATCACGCTTATGTCGCGCAGGGAGGCCAGGCCCATCTGCAGGGTGCGTGGGATTGGGGTCGCCGTAAGCGTGAGGACGTCAACGGAGGTCTTGTATTCTTTGATGCGCTCTTTGTGCCTGACGCCGAAGCGCTGCTCCTCGTCCACGACGACTAGCCCGAGGTCTCTGGGCCTGACTTCGGACCCGAGCAGCGCGTGTGTCCCAATGAGCACGTCCACTTCCCCAGCCTGGAAGTCCGCCAGGATCCTGCGCCGGTCGGCCGGCAAGGTGAAGCGGGAGAGACTCTCGACCCTGACGGCGTAGGAGCCGAGCCTCTCTTTGAAGGTCCGCTCGTGCTGCTGCACGAGGATGGTCGTCGGGGCGAGCATCATGGTCTGTTTGCCCGCGAGCGCCGTCTTGAAGGCGGCCCGCACGGAGATCTCCGTCTTGCCGAAACCAACGTCCCCGCAAACCAGACGGTCCATCGGGTGAGGCCTCTGCATGTCCGACTTGACGGCGGTGATAGCCGATTCCTGATCGGGGGTCTCCTGGTAAGGGAAGCCCTCCTCGAGCTCCCTCTCCCACTCCCCATCTTCGGGGAAAGCGAAGCCGGGGGCCGAGGCCCTCGCCGCGTGGAGCACCAGGAGCTCGCCAGCGAGCGCTTTGACCCTCTTTCGGACCCTGTCCGTAACCTGCGCCCACGTGGCGCCACCAAGCTTGTCGAGGCGCACCCCGTCGCCCCCCACGTACTTGTGCAACAGCTCCATCTGCTCGTATGGCACGAAGAGCGTGTCGCCCGCACGGTAGCTCACTCGCATGTAGTCGCGGGTGGCGCCGAGGACCTCCTGGGCCACCAGCCCCTCGAAGCGTCCGATACCCTGCATGGCGTGCACGACCAGGTCCCCGACCTTCAAGTCCGCAAAGGAGGCGAGCGACCTGCCACCCGTGCGGCGGCGCGCCTCGCGCCTGCGGCCGAGCAGGGAGTCCCTCCTGAAGACCGCAACCCCGCCTTCGGGGTAGGTGAACCCCTCCTCGACCTCGCCGGGCAGAGCGTAGAGACCGGGCGGCAGGTCGGCGTCGACCCGGCCGGTCTCGCGCATGGTGCGGTGGATCTCCCCGAACGCGTACACCGTCCGCCTCGCCTCCCCGCGTGAGGAGCACGCGACGAAGACAGCGAGCCCATCCTCGACCAGCGCGTCGAGCCTGCGGGCTGCCTCCCTCAACGTGTCAGCGAACGCCGCGACCGGTGGAGCCGAAACCGTCTCTCCTTCTTCACCGAGGGAGAACTCGACGTCGGGATCTGGCATCCCCCTGTCATAGAGCTCGTGCACAAGCCGTTCTACGTCTTCGGAGACGTCTTCCTGTGGCTCCTCAAGCCAGATTTCGACATCCTCGGGAAGCATCGTGCGCGGTGAGACAGGGTCAAGGTCGAGCAGGAGCCGGTCGAGGCCGGGTACCCGCACGCCGCGGCGGGTCTCCTCAGGCAGTTCCCCATCCGTGGCAGCGAGGCCGGCGAGATCGCCTTCGCCGGCGGCGTAGACCGTTACGGCTTCTAGCTCGCGTACGACGCGCTGGGTGGCCAGAGAGACGGCGCGGACGCTCTCTATCTCATCGCCCCACCACTCCACACGCACGGGCGAACGCCGGGTGCTCGGAAACACGTCTACGATGCCGCCACGAACCGCGAACTCCCCCGGGCGGGAGACCCTGTCGACCCGCTCGTAGCCGAGGACGACCAGCCGCTCCAGAGCCGCGTCGAGCTCTATCTCCGTCCCTGCAGCCAATTCCATCGGCTCGTAGAGCGGCGTCCGTTCCATAAAGGCCAGCGGTCCGGCTACCACGACACGGGCCGAACGCAGCGAACGCAACGCCCTCTGCCGCCGCCCGACCCTGCTCACGGCAGGGTCGAAGACATCACCGTAAGGGACGCCGCGGGAGGGCAGGTGGACGACAGGGCCATCGGTGAAGACCTCGGCCTCGCGAGCGTACCGCTCGGCCGCCTCCTCGCTCGCGGCGAGCAGGAGCGCGGGACGCTCGCCGTTCGCCGCCAGGTAGGCTCGGACCCTGCGCGGGGCCCTGAGGGATCTCGTCTTCGTCCTCTCGCTCACCAGTAGATTCTACCGCTTGAGAGTGGATCTCAAGCAACGAGATTCACCTCTGGGATAATCCGTCGAGCCGTGACAATTACCCTGGAGGCCCCGTAGATGTCTACTCTCGACGAGTTGAACGAACGCGGTATCGGAACCCTGCCCGGTCTCATCGGGTTGACGATACTGGAAGCGGAGGAACGTAAGATCTCGAGCCGCCTCGATCTCCGTGAGGAACTCATGGCCCCGAACGGCTACCTGCACGCGGCGACGGTGGTCGCCCTCGCGGATACCTCGTGCGGCTACGGAACGTTCGTGAACCTGCCCGAAGGCGCAGAGAGCTTCACGACCATAGAACTGAAGTGCAACTTCGTCGGGACCAAACGTGGGGGTGCGATCGGGTGCGAAGCGAAGCTCGCCCACGGTGGCCGCGCGACACAGGTGTGGGACGCTACCGTCTCCGATGAGGAGGGCGGCAAGCCCATAGCGCTCTTCCGATGCACGCAGATGATCCTCTATCCGCGCTAAACATTGTGCGACACAAGGCTGTATCTTCCTGCAAAAGTCTTCCCAAGAGCCATGACACGGGAATGGAGGTCTCGTCAGCGAGGAGGACTGTCGGCCGCAAATCCTGAAACCTGATGCCTGTAGCCTGACGCCGGGTGTGCGGAAGGTCTCGGGCCTTCTGCTAGCCGCTGTAGTCTTCTTCAGGCTTACTCTTCCGGGGAGCGATGCCCGTGATGAGGACGACGCTTGTAAGGATAATCCCGAGCCCGGCCAGCGTGCCAAACCCGAAGGGTTCGTCGAGTAGCAGGACACCGAACAACAGCCCGAAGACAGGCACGAGTAGCGTGACGGTGAGCGTGCTTGTGGGCCCGACGTTCTCGATGAGTCGAAAGTAGATCAGGTAAGCCACCGCGGTCGAAAGCAACGCCAGCCCGAGCAAAGAGAGAGTTACGACAGTCGATGGCGCTACTTCGGGCAGGCTAACGACGGCCAGGGGCAAGAGGAGCGCTACCGCCCCGCCAAGCTGGCCCATAGCCATTCCCAGTGGTGGGATGCCCGAAAACGACCGCTTGGCGTAGGTGGCTCCCAGTGCATAAGAGAGCGAAGCAAGCAACATCGCCCCCACAGCGAACAGGACGATCCCGTTCAAGGGTAGCGGGTCCCAGCCCACGAGTACACTCACCCCGACGATTCCAAGAACTATTCCGATGGCCTTCCTGGCCGTCAGGGCGTCGCCCATCCACACCGCGGCCACTATCGCGGTGAACATTACGGTAGTCGAGTTCAGGATGGCGGCGAGGGAGGCCGTCAGATATATCTCGGCGGCGGAGATCAGGGAGAAAGGCACTGCCGCGTTCAAGAACCCCAGGACAAGAAACGACCTCCACCGGCCCCGAATCTTCGGCATGCTGCCGACGGCCAGAGCGTAGAGAAATAGGGCCGCAGCAGCGAGACCGACTCGCAACTCCACGAGCAAGAAAGGACCCAACGCAGGCACGGCGACACGAATAAACAGGAACGAGCCACCCCATAGCGCGCCTAGCATGATGAGACCCGCGAAATCTCTCGGTCTCATGGGGCGCTCGTTTCAGATAGGACGAACGTCGTGTTGCCCACTCCCTATTCCGACAAACTAGCTGCCCGCCGCGGCGAGTACGTTGCGCTCGTGCTCGAGCAAACGCTCCTTGAGGTGTAGACCGCCGTTGAACCCGCCGAGCGTGCCGTCCGCAGCGATAACACGGTGGCAGGGTACGACCACGGGCAGGATGTTGGAGGCGTTGGCCCTGCCGACGGCCCTGGCCGCGCCTGGCCGTCCGAGGGAGTCCGCGATCTCCCCGTAGGATCTGGTCTCTCCAAAGGGGATGCGCGTCAACTCCATCCAAACGGCGTTCTGCCACTCGGAACCGGCGAACTCGAGGGGCGCGTCGAAGGTCTTGCGCCGTCCGCTTACATACTCGGCCAACTCTTTTCGGACGCCGGCTGTCCTGGTCTCGTCCGCTTCCACGGCGTACCCTTCGTCCTCCAAATCCTCTTCCATGATCGGCCCGTAGTCGCTCTCTACGAAGTGCAGCCGCATAAGGGCTCCATCCTCGTTCACCGCAAACGCGAGCGGGCCGGCGGGAGACTCTATCTCGTCGACGTAAGCTTTCACGCTACCACCTCTCCTTTCTCTGTCTGATCCTTCTCGTCACCAAGGCTGGCCCA
>DATDKO010000288.1:0-7438 GCA_036519935.1 Rubrobacter sp.
TCCATCCCTGCCTGCAAGAAGCCGGGTATGACGCTGCGCGCCACCCTGCTGTGCAGTACGTCGCCCACGATGGCGACGCGTCGATCCTGGAGTCCGTCGAAGCCGCCGAGCGCCTCGCCGAGGGCGTAGAGGTCGAGGAGGGCCTGGGTCGGGTGCTGGCCGCACCCGTCCCCGGCGTTGATCACGGGCGCGGAGGTGTGGCGGGAGGCGAGGGCCGCTGCTCCCGCGGCCTGGTGCCGCAGCACGATCGCGTCGGCCCCGAGGCGATCGAGGGTGACCACGGTGTCGATAAGGGACTCGCCCTTGGCGATAGCAGAGCCCTTTTCGGAGAGTGAGATCACATGCGCCCCAGACCGCCTCGCTGCGAGCTCGAAGGAGACAGCGGTCCTCGTCGACGCCTCGAAGAAGGCCAGGCAAACGGTCTTGCCCTCCAGCGCATCCCTGACACGTCCCTCCGCAAACGCCCTTGCCAGATCGAGGATCTCCCTGATGTCCTCGCGGCCAACGTCTTCTAGGGTAAGAAAGCTTCTAGTCTCCAACGACGATCACGCCGTCCTCCCCATCGGTCTCCTCCAGGTTGACAAGCACTCTTTCGCCGCGCGCGGTAGGCACGTTCTTACCGACGTAGTCGGCCCGGATCGGCAACTCCCTGTGGCCGCGGTCGACGAGAATCGCCAACCTGACCGCGGCGGGCCGCCCGAGCTCGAGGAGCGCGTCCATCGCGGCCCGCGCGGTCCTACCCGTGTAGAGAACGTCGTCGACGAGGATAACGGTCTTGCCTGTCACGTCGAACGGCACGCTGCTGCCCCGCACTTCGGGTTCCTCTTGTTCGAGATCGTCGCGATGGAGCGTTATATCCAGAGAACCGACGGGGAGCTCCAGGCCCTCGAACTGGCGGACGTTCGCCGAGATCCTACTCGCCAGCGGAACCCCGCGGGTAAGCACCCCCACGAGCGCGAGCCTGTCCAGGCATGAGGCGTTGCGCTCCAGGATCTCGTGCGAGATTCGGCGTAGAGAACGGTTCAGTCCGTCAGGGGCGAGCACCTTCGAATGCGCGTGCTCGTATACGCTCGTTCGGCCCAAGCCTGCCTCCTTCGTGTCTCACGGGACGCCGTTAAAGGATCGGTACGCCGAAGGTCAAGCTACCAGAGGGCGAGGGAGCCGTCAAGCCCCATGGCCGAGTACCGCAAGTCCTCGGGGATCTCAGAGTGAAACTCGAGCGCCTCACCACCTACAGGATGTTCGAAGGAGAGCCGCTCGGCGTGCAGCCAGAGACGACGGCCAGGGAGCGGGCATCCATACAGGGGGTCCGCGTAAACGGGATGCCCGATGGCCGAGAGGTGGACCCTGATCTGATGCGTCCTCCCCGTCTCGAGCCGTACGCTCAGCATCGTATGTTCTGCTGCAGCCACAAGCACCTCGAATCGTGTGACCGCCGGCTTCCCTACGCCCGCGACCATGAGGGTGGGGTTGTCTGGGTCACGGCCGACAGGGGAGTCGATTGTCCCAGTCCGGGGCAGCCCCTCCCCCTCCACGATCGTCCTATAGAGACGTCCTACTCGCCTGGCCGACATCATCCCGACGAGCCTGGAGTACACCGGCTCGCCTTTCGCCAGGATCATCAGGCCTGATGTGTCGCGGTCGAGCCGGTGAACGACGCCAGGGCGCAACGGGTCATCCCCACCTTCGATGCCTCTGTTCAGGAGTGCGTTCACGAGCGTGCCCGACGGGTTGCCAGCGCCCGGGTGCACCACGAGCCCCGCTGGTTTGTCCACGACCAGGATGTGCTCGTCCTCGAAGACCACGGACACGGGGATCCCCTCCGACGATATGCCCTCCACAGGGAGGCGCGCTTCCACGCGTTGTCCGCCTCGCACTTTGAAGGAAGGAGAGGTTTCCATACCATCGACGAGCAAGACTTTCTCCGCGATCAGGCGCTGAACGAGGCTACGGCTGATCCCGAGCCGCCTGGCGGCCAGCCTGTCGACACGCTCCCCGGCCTCCGCAGGGTCTACTCTGAAGTTCGGTACGGGGCTCCCTCCCTCGTCTCGACGACGAAGCCCTTACCCACGCCGGCGCAGAAAGCGGCTGGCCCTGAAAATGCGACTGTCAGACCGCTCGCCATCTTCCCTATCGAAGAACTGTTGCGAGCTGCTCTCTTCAGCCAGCGACGGCTCCTCCCGCTCTACTTCGCTTGCCGCCTCGGGCACGGAGACAGGAGGTTCCTGAACGGCCGCTGCCTGGTCCATCTCGTCCTGCGCCGTGGATGGCTCCACCTCGGGCTCTGCGACCTCAGGGTCTTCGGTCTGGGGTTCACTCCCTTCTGGCCGAATCACCGCTGTTGGCTGCTCATCCACCGCCGACCCTAGTTCCTGGTCCGCGGGGTCGACGACCTCGAGCCCCGAGAGCGTGTCTTGCGCATCCTCTGACACAGGCTCCGGTACCATACCCGCCGCGGCCATCGCCTCTGCCGTGACCATCGCCTCTTCCGCGGACCGCACTTCCTCCTGGGCGGCTTCGCGGACGACGGCGATAGACTCGGTGTCGAGGCGCTCGCGCAGGGATGCTTCGATCTCCCTGGCCGAGGCGACCTCCATGTTGTCCATCATATCCGTGTAAGTCTTCAGGAGGTGTCGAAATTCATTAGCGAAGCTGCGCTTCGCCTCCTGAAGCCCATCGTAGGAGTCCTGGACACGTTCGATCCGGGCTGAGGAATCGGCGAGCATCTGATGAGAGCGGCTCTGCGCCTCCCTGATGGTGAAGTCCGCCTCCCTCTGGGCGCTCTGCTTTAAACCTTCGGCCTCCTGGGTCGCAGCCCTGCGGAGATCGTTGGACGCCTGCTCGGCGTGGACTAGGGCGGCTTGGATCGAACCTTCAAGGTCCTCGAACTGCTGCAGCCGGTCGCGAAGGCTCGACACCTCCTCGCGCATCCTCTGGTTCTCCGTATAGTTGCGCTCGAACTCGTCGGCGACGGCGTCGAGGAAATCGTCGACCTGGTTCGGGTCGTAGCCGCGGAAGCCGATCTTGAACTCTTTGCGCCTTATATCGATGGGTCGTATCGGCATCTTGGATCACCCCGTAACAGGTGCTATGAAGTTTTCAATGACGATCAAAAGCAAGGACCTTGCGATGGAGAGCCCGAGGATGGCGATGATCGGCGAGAGGTCTATACCGAACCCGCCGAGCTGCAGCATCGGCACGCGGCTCCTTATGGGCCAGAGGATGGGGTTGGTCACGGCCTTGACCGCGTCGTAGATAGCCTGCATGAAGCCGCTCGAAGGGTAGCCGGGGAACCAGGAGAAGAGGATCGAGGCGATGATGAAGCCGAACAGTATGTAGTAGGTATAGTTGACAACCCCCGCGAGCAGGCCCGCCACGGAAAACCCGAACTGTTGCAGGACGGCCAATATCATCAGCCGAGCCTCCGCGCCCTCTCGGTCGCCGCCTCGACCCCGTCGTAGACCGCCGCCACGAACCCTGCTTTCTCCATCGCGACGAACGCTGCCGCCGTAGTGCCGCCCGGCGTCATCACCTCGTCGCGCACCTGGTGGGCGCTCCGCTCCTTCAAAAGCACCGCCGTCCCGCCTATAGTACCGATCACGAGCCTGCGCGCGACGTCACGCGGTATGCCCTCCCTTACACCGGCCTGTATCAGGGCGTCGGCGAAGAGCGCGACGTAGGCTGGTCCCGAGCCGTGGAGGGCCGTCGCCGCGTCGAAGAGACGTTCTGGCAACTCCAGCACTTCGCCTACGTGGCGGAAGATATCCATGACCGTGGGCAGCGCCGCGCGGCCTGCCTCGTTCGAGGTGACTACGGCAGAGCCCAGTCCCACAGAAGCGCACACGTTCGGCATCACGCGCAGGATCGCCGTCCCTTGCGGCAGGCTCTCCGAGATGCGTTCGATGGAGACGCCGGCGGCGACGCTCGTGACGGCCTTGCTATTGTCTCTGAATGAGGGTGAGATCTCCTCCATCACCTGCGCCACGTCCCAGGGCTTGACGGCGGCGATAACGAGGTCGCTGGCCTCGGCGAGCTCCCTATTCGAAGAGGTCGTGCGGACGCCGACACTTTCATAGAGCCTTAGCTGTTCGGGATGAATGTCGCTCGCGCCGAGGTCGAAACCGCCCGACTCGGCGAGCCTGAGGAGTAGGGAGCCTCCGATCTTACCCGCCCCGATTATCCCGACCTTCTTCAAAGTACCCCTGGAAGACCCTTAGAGCTGATTGAAGAACGCCCGCTCGGCGATGCGCTTGCGCTCCTCCGCGCTCACCTCGACGTCGCGCGGCGTAAGTAGGAAGACCCTGTTGGCAACCGACTGGATGTTGCCGTCGAGCGCGTAGGTCAGGCCCGAGCAGAAGTCCACCATCCTGCGGCTGAGGTCGCCGTCGACGTTCTGGAGGTTCAGGATCACCGGCTGCTGGCGCTTGAAGCGGTCCGCGAGGTTCTGGGCGTCGTTGAAACTGGAGGGCTCGAGGACGCTTACGCGGGTGGTACGCTGGTCGGGGACCGGCCGTAGGTGCGAGGGCGGGTTCTGGCCGCCGTAGCTCTCTCCCCTTCCCGACCCCTCGCTACCGAAGAGGTCCCCCAGTGAAGTACCGAAGGCCGAAGAGCGTTCGGTCCTGCTGAGGCGTCTCACGGTCGGTCTTGGCTCGGCGCCGCGCGCACCGCCAGCGTAGGCTTCGCCGGCGTATCGGCGCTCCTCTTCAACTTCGTCCTCATAGTACTCCTCGTCATCGACACCGAACCCGAACCAGGCCGCGATCCGGTCCAGACGGTCCCTAACTCCCATCGTGCCTCCTTACGAGCCCATCCTCCTCAATTAGCATCCGCCCGATCCTGACCACGGTCGCTCCCTCTTCGACCGCTACCTCATAATCGCCACTCATGCCCATGGAGAGTTCCGAGAGATCGAAGTGCGGACTCCAACTTTTCCGTAGATTATCACGGATCGTGCGCAGTTTCGCGAAAATGTGTCGTACGTCTTCTGGGTCATCGACCAGCGGGGCTAGCGTCATGAACCCTCTCGCCCTGACTCTCCCCCCGGTCTCCGCTGCAGCATCCAGCAGCTCCCCAACCTCCTCCTCGGAGACGCCGTACTTGGACTCCTCATGGGCCACGTTTACCTGGATGAGGATGTCGGCTCCACCTTCGGGTGCTCTTTTGGCGAGCTCCTCGATCAGGCGCATCGAATCCACAGAGTGGACCAGGGTCACCCTGGGCACTACAACCTTCGCCTTGCGTCTCTGGAGGTGGCCGATAAAGTGCCACTCGAAACGGTCGCCAAAGAGTTCCTGCTTGTCGAGAAGATCCTCGGCACGGTTCTCTCCGATGAGATCCACGCCCGCCTCCGCGAGTGCGGAGAGTTGCTCCGGGTCGTAATATTTTGTGGCGACGAGGATGCGGACCTGCTCCTCGCCGCGCCCACTCCTCTCCAAAGCCCTCTCTATATTCCCGTGCACGCCCGCGAGTCGATCCCTGATCTCCGAAACGTGCACGCTCATCGGGCCTCCCTCACCACCGACGCTAGATTGCGTCCCGTGAGGGGGCCCTGCTGGCGGTGGGAGTAGAAGAGATCCGGCCGGCAACCGCTGCAGAGTCCCAGGTCGTTGACCCCAACCCCGGCCCTTTCGAGGTCTACCCTTATGGCGTCCTGCAAAGAGAGGTGGCGGCCCGAGACCACCTCGTCCCCGAACTCCGCGGCGAACTCCGAGGCGAGCTCCGCCGACACCTCGTAGCAGCAGCGGCGGATGGACGGCCCTATATAGGCCTGCAAGCGGCCCTCTCCGAGACTGTGCGCCGCCTTCCCCGAGACGCCCGAGAGGGTGCCGCGCCAGCCCGAGTGCACCATCCCGACCTCTCGTTCGCCGACGAGCGCGACGGGGACGCAATCGGCCACAGCCACAGAGAGGCAGAGGTCCGTCTCGGAAGTCACCAGCGCGTCGGCCTCACCGGCGAAGCCCGGCTCAGAGACACGAAGCACACCGTCCCCCGCGATCTGGCGGACCCAGGCGGCCGGCCTGAGACCCAAGGCGCTCCTGATCACGGAGAGGTTCTCATCCACTGCCCTGGGGTCGTCACCGACCTTCTTGGAGACGTTCAGCGAGTCGTATGGGGGTTCCGAGGCGCCGCCGAGACGGGTGAA
Source organism: Rubrobacter sp. (assembly GCA_036519935.1). GTDB lineage: Bacteria > Actinomycetota > Rubrobacteria > Rubrobacterales > Rubrobacteraceae > Rubrobacter_D. The sequence continues at coordinate 6,143 of DATDKO010000288.1, forward strand.
GAAGAAGATCCCGGCTCCTTTGGGCGCCGTTTCCGGTGCGACGTAGACGGCGCCCCCTCTCGCGGTGTGCATTGCGGAGGGGGCATCGTAGGCAGTCTGGGTATCGGCCCTGCGCACGCCTCGGCGCAGGCCTACCTGCGCCTGAGGAAGGCTGGTATGTCCAGGACGTCGCCGTTCTCCTGCGAGGCGGCCGCCGGCTCTTCCTGTTGCACCGGCTCGGCGGCGGGACGCTCGGATCTGCGCTGGTTGGCGAGGCGCTGGTCGAAGCCCGTAGCTATCACGGTCACGCTCACCCTGTCACCGTTGTTCTCGTCGATAACGGCGCCGAAGATCAGGTTCGCGTCCTGGTGCGCCGCGTTGTGGACGATCTCCGCCGCCTCGTTGACCTCGAAGAGCCCGAGGTCCGGGCCGCCCGTGATATTCAGTATGATTCCCGTCGCCCCGTCGATGCTGGCTTCGAGCAGCGGGCTGGAGATGGCGGTCTTCGCGGCCTCGGTTCCCCTCGTCTCGCTGCTTGACTCGCCGATGCCCATAAGGGCTGAACCCGAGTCGTGCATGATCGTACGCACGTCGGCGAAGTCCAGGTTGATGAGGCCAGGCACCGTAATGAGGTCGGTGATGCCCTGAACACCCTTCCTGAGGATGTCGTCCGCCATCTTGAACGCGTCCATCATGCTGGTCCGCTTCTCGGCGACCTGCAACAGCCTGTCGTTGGGGATGATGATCAAAGAGTCGACGTTCTCCTTAAGGCGCTTGATTCCCTCCTCTGCGTATGTAGAACGCCTGCGGCCCTCGAAGGCGAAAGGCCGCGTGACGACCCCGACGGTCAGCGCTCCCGAGTCCCTGGCTATCTTGGCGACGACAGGAGCGGCGCCCGTGCCAGTCCCGCCACCCTTGCCTGCGGTGACGAAAACCATGTCGGCACCGCGCATCGCCTCCTCGATCTCCGCCTTGTTCTCCTCTGCGGCCTCCATCCCGATCTTCGGGTCCGCGCCGGCGCCGAGGCCGCGGGTGATCTTCTCCCCTATGTGGATCTTCTGGTCGGCATCACACATCTGGAGAGCCTGGGCATCCGTGTTTATCGCTATGAACTCAACCCCCTGCAGACCAGAGTTGATCATGCGATTCACGGCGTTGGTCCCCCCACCGCCAATGCCGACAACCTTTATGACCGCCAGATAATTAGTCGCCGCGTCCAACATGCCTACTTAACCCTCCATCACACGTTCTTCGAGGCCCACGAGGTTACCTTCCCCGGAACCAGCCCTTGACCGCCTCCACTATGCTACCAAAACT
>DATDKO010000289.1:0-2331 GCA_036519935.1 Rubrobacter sp.
TTCGTCGGCTACCTCAAGAAGCCGCAGCTCAACTCGATCGATAAGGACGGCTGGTTCGATACCGGCGACCTCGCGCGCATCGACAAGGACGGCTACATCCGCATCGTCGGCCGCACCAAGGACGTGATCATCCGCGGCGGCGAGAACGTCTACCCGCGCGAGATCGAGGAGTTCCTCTACACCTACCCCGAGGTCTCCGACGTCCAGGTCTACGGCGTCCCGGACGAAAAATACGGCGAGAAGGTCGCCGCAGCCGTGAAGCTCCGCGAGGATTCCGAACTCACCGCAGAAGACATCAAAGACTACTGCCGCGAGAACATCGCATACTACAAAGTCCCCGAGTACGTGGACTTCGTCGAAGAGTATCCAATGACGGCGAGCGGCAAGATCCAGAAGTACAGACTCCGCGAAACAGCCGTCGAACGCTACGGCCTGAAAGGCACCACGGTAGAGTCAGCTTGAAGGCGGTTCTTCCGGGGGTTCTGTTCTAGGCCACGCTTAGTAGTTCCTGACTGAATTTCTTTGATGCGTTCTCCTTTCTCGGTAAGGTCTTGGTGGGTGTTGCATCGCTGAGAAGGGAGAGCTTCCATGCCAAGCCAAAGTCCGTTCCGCATCGAACTCACCAAAGATGAGCACGCCAACCTGGAGAAGCGAGCCGCAGCTCACACCGCTCCCTACTGGGAGGTGGTGCGCGCCAGGATCGTGCTGCTGGCCGCCGAGGGAACCTCCAACAAGGAAATCGCCGCCCGGCTGGACACCACTCCCCAGACGGCGTGTAAGTGGCGCAAGCGCTTTTACGAGGAGGGATTGGGCGCACTGGAGGATCGGCCCCGCTCCGGCAGACCGCCTCTCTTTTCCCCCCGCAGCGAGGATGGAAGTGAAGGCCCTCGCTTGTGAGTTGCCGGCAACCAGCGGGGTTCCCTTGAGCCGCTGGAGCGCCGGAGAAGTGGCGCGGGAAGCGATTGATCGGGGCCTTGTGGCCAAGATCTCGGCTACCACCGTCTGGCGCTGGCTCTCCGAGGAGGCCATCCGCCCCTACTACCACCGCTCGTGGGTCTTCCCTCGCGATCCGGACTTCGCCGAGAAAGCCTCTCTGGTGTTGGACCTCTACGAGGGTAGGTGGGAGGGCGAGGCCCTCGGAGAGGGAGAGTACGTGATCAGCGCCGACGAGAAGACCTCCATTCAGGCCCGACATCGCCGCCATGCCACCCTGAGCGCCGCTGAAAGGAGGCCGATGCGTGTAGAGCACGAGTACGAACGCAAGGGAGCTTTGGCCTATCTGGCCGCCTGGGATGTCCACCGGGCGAAGCTTTTCGGTCGTTGCGAGCCCAAGAACGGCATCGAGCCCTTCGGCCGCCTTGTCGATGAGGTCATGAGAGGGGAGCCTTACGCCTCTGCCGAGCGGGTATTCTGGATAGTGGACAACGGCTCCAGCCACCGTGGGGAGGCTTGCGTGAAGCGTCTGGAGGGAGAGTGGCCCAACTTGCGCCTCATCCACCTTCCCACTCACGCCTCCTGGCTCAATCAGATCGAGATCTACTTCTCGGTGGTGCAGCGCAAGGTCCTGACCCCCAACGATTTCGCAGATCTTGAGGTTCTGGTCGAACGCCTGATCGCTTTCCAAAAGCGCTACGAGCAAGCCGCCGAGCCGTTTGCCTGGAAGTTCACCCGCCATGATCTTGACCGGCTCCTCTCTCGCCTCGCCGAGCATGAGCCGCTCGCCTCCTCATCCGTGGCCACCGCATGACCTTGCGAAGTGTCAAAGAATTTCCGAATAGGACCACTAAGCCACCGTGCAGGTGCGTGAGCGTCCGCACGGTCGCCTTCCCTCCGGGCACTATGCTCCTATCGACCGGCAGCAGGTGGTCCCTCGGGAGCCGGTTTTCGTATCGGACCGTGGTGGGGATCCCTCGCCATACCTCGATCGTAGGGCCCGGGTAGAGCGGGCCGTGCCTGCCGTCGTCGTAGCCCCAGACCGTCGTCTTACCCAGCCGCGGATGCAAGGTCTGCTGTGTCTGGCGCTGCGTGATGTGGTACGTGTTCGGCCCAACCGGCCTCGCCTTGACCGGGATCGGTAACGCCACAGTGAAACGGGGTACCTTGACAAACGAGGGTTCCGCAAGCCCGGGTGCCGCGCGAAGCAGAACGCCTGGTAAGGCGAGCGTTCCTCCTGCACCGACGGCGCCCCTTAAGAGGAACGCTCGCCTGGATATGCGCTTGCTCGTCATTGGATACCGCCTTTCCCCAAAACCCCCAAGACAATAACACCGACTACCGCTCCAAGCGGTAATCGGTTGCGCTACTGGCGCTGCCCGTCACCTACAAGCGCCC
>DATDKO010000290.1:0-6537 GCA_036519935.1 Rubrobacter sp.
AGGGAGGCCTCGGGCCTCCCTCACAGCACGGCTTCAGGATTTCGTGCACTTTGTACAAAGACCGGGTAGCGGCCTTTCTCTAGCATTAGCTGTTGGCAAGACAGATGTCTGGAGAAGAGAGAAGGCATTAGCGGGCACAGCCGGATCAGTCTGACACTTTTGGCTGCGTTGTCGGTATCGGGCGTTGCTCTTGCGGGGATCGCGGGTTGTGGCGGAGTTTCGGGTGGGGAAGGCGGCGGTGGAGGGAAGCAGCAGGGAGGGACGCTGACCGTTCTAGCAGCTTCTTCGCTCATCGACGCCTTCGGGGAGTTGGCGAACCGGTTCGAAGAACAGAACCCTGGCGTAAGAGTGAAGCAGAGCTTCGAGTCCAGCTCGACGTTGCTCGCCCAGATCCAACAGGGAGCGCCCGCTGACGTCTTCGCCTCCGCGGCCGAGGAGGAGATGGATAAAGCCGTAAAGGACGGCCTGGTGAAGGGCGAGCCCGAGGTCTTCGTGAAGAACCGCGAGATCGTCATGGTACCGAAAGATAATCCGGCGAACATACGGCGCTTCCGGGACGTCGCCAAGCCTGATGTAAAGCTCGTGCTGGCAGGGAAAGATGTGCCGGCGGCCGACTATGCCCTGGAGATACTAGGCAAAGCCAGAGGGGAATACGGGGCCGACTTCGAGAAGGACGTCCTCTCCAACGTGGTCTCGAGGGAGTCAGACGTTAGGGCATCCGTCAACCGAGTGGTCGTAGGGGATGCCGACGCCACTTTCGGCTACGCCAGCGACTACACTCCGCACATAAGGGACAAGGTAGAGATCGTGCAGATCCCGCCCGATTTGAACATCGTCGCTACCTACCCGATCGCCGCCCTCGAGGACGCAAAAAGCCCCGAGCTCGCGAAGATGTGGGTCGAACTGGTGACGAGCGAGGAGGGCCAGCGCGTGCTCCAGAAGTGGAACTTCGAGCCGGCGGCGTGAAGGAACGCGACAAAGTCGGTTCCTCTACTAGACTTTCCCGCGGGAGCGACACGCTCGGTTCCGGTCTCGCCGTGGTCGCCCTCGCGCTGCTCGCCGGCTTCATAAGCCTGCCCCTGCTCAGCCTCGTGGTCTGGACGGTAGACAAAGGAGCCTGGCGGGCGATGGCCTCTCCCGTGGCGGTGGACGCCCTGCTTCTGAGCGTCAGGACCACGGCCATGACGATGGCGATCCTGCTCCTGGTGGGGACGCCCGCGGCCTACGTGTTGGCGCGCGCGGACTTCAGGGGGAGTCGTGTGATCAACACCCTGATAGACATCCCTGTGGTGCTACCGCCGAGCGCGGCGGGTATAGCGCTGCTACTGGCATTCGGGAGGCTCGGCCTTGTGGGACAGTACCTGAACGTCTTCGGGATCACCCTGAGCTTCACGACCGCGGCCGTGGTGATGGCCGAGGTCTTCGTGGCCGCCCCTTTCTACGTCAGGCAGGCCGCGACGGGTTTCGGCGCGGTAGACCGGGCGGTAGAGGAGGCTGCCATGGTCGATGGGGCCGGCCACTGGGGGAGATTCTTCAGGGTCACAGTACCCCTGGCCTTACCCGCGCTCGTCGCAGGGGCGCTCACGGCCTGGGCGCGGGCACTCGGAGAGTTCGGTGCGACGATCATCTTCGCAGGGAGCTTCAGGGGCGTTACCCAGACCATCCCACTGGCCATCTTTGCCGAGTTTCAGAGAGACCTAGACGCCGCCGTGGCGCTCTCCGTGCTCGTCCTAGGCTTCGCTTTCGCCGTGATCCTGGCCGTCAGATACCTGACCGCGAGATCTACCGGAGATCGAGCATAAGACCCACCCTTTCTATGCCTTGCGCCGTTGGTCAGGCTACATCTCCGCCTTCGGTCAGGATCATGACGTCCGTCGCCTTGACCAGGGCGGTAGCCTGCTTGCCCGGTTCGAGACCGAGCTCGTCAGCGCTCTCCCTGGTGATGAGGGCCACCAGGTGATTGTCTCCGACCTGGAGGGTCACTTTGGCCGCCGCCTCTCCTCTTACCACCTCGGTGATGGTGCCTGGCAGTCGGTTACGGGTGCTCAGTTGCATCTCGCTCTCCTCTCTCGATAGCCAGCAGTCCAAGTTGTAGCGCAAGCGCTACCCTGTCGTCCTTCAAGTCTAAACCGGTCAGCTTCTGTATGCGCTCCAGGCGGTACAGCATGCTGTTGCGGTGCAAGAACAGCCGGTCTGCGGCCTCGCTCGCGTTTCCGCTGGTCGCGAAGTACACCCTAAGAGTCAGCACCAGGTCGCTCCGGCGCGTCCTGTCGTGCTCTTGTAAGGGTTCTATCAGCGCCCGAAAGGGCTCCAGCGCAGTACTCTCCGCGAGCTCTCGCAGGAGCAGCTCTATGTCCATCACCACTTTTCCAGATAGCGGGAAGGTACGGTGGCCGAATCTAACAGATCCCTCTCCCGCGTGCTAAAAAAGGCGTATGAACTCTTCCCGCTCGGACATGTTCCGCAATTTGCTCCAGAGGGACCCGAGAAACCCCATGGTCCTCTACTCGCTCGGCAACGAGCTCTTCAAAGAGGGACGCTATGGGGAGGCCCGCGATCACCTCCAGCGCGCAGTCGCGAACAAGCCGGATTACTCCGTCGCCTACAGGATGCTGGGCCGCGCCCACTACGAACTCCATGAAAATACCGAAGCCAGGAACATCTTCCTGAAGGGCAGAGAGGTTGCCCAGGGGAACGGCGACTTCCAGACCGTAAAGGAGATAGACGTTTTCTTGCGCCGCTTACAGAAGCGCGAGGTGGGGGAGGGATAGCCCTCGACTCTGCTAACATCCTTGGTGTGTCGGAAGCCAAGGTAGGCATCTTCGTGGACTATGAGAGTCCACTCGCCAGTAGGGTGGCCGGCGACGTCTGGTCAGGGCTCTCCAGAGCCGCGTTGGAAGCCGGGTTCACGAAGACCACGGCGCACTGGGAGAGTCTCAGGGAGGCCCGGACTCCCACGGAAGGTCCTCCCGTGCACGTCTTCGCCATCGGCCAGGACCGCCCAGACGCCATCGACGCCGTCTGCGCGGTCGGCGACCCTGGCGCGCCGCACCTCTACGGTGTGATCGTCGCCGTTCCGAGCAAACCGAGTCCCCTGGCTGGGTCTCTCCTTTATCAGGGCGTCGAGCGCCTGACAGGGACCGGCGTGAAGGCCGGTATGGTCGAACCCGCCCTCCTGCACGCCGTCCCTGCGGAGTGCGAGCGCTACGCCCGCCGGCTCCTCGAACGGCTCGGGAGCCCGTAGGGACCACTTGGCCTCCCAGCTCCTGAACGCCCTCCTGGTAACCGGGGCCTTCGCCGCCCTCGCCTACGCGCTCGGAATAGTCAGCCGCAGCGGTGCTCTGGTCGGACTTCTGGTCGGGACTACTATCTACGCCTCCCTGGGACCACGCGGCTTCGCGGTCCTTGCCCTGTTCGTGATCGGGGGCTCCCTCCTCACCCGGCTCGGCTACGGTAGCAAAGCGCGCACCGGCACCGCCCAGGAATACGGCGGACGCCGCAGCGCCCACAACGCCCTGGCCAACTGCGCCGTCGCCACCTTCTGCGCCATCCTCGCCGCCGTGACCGGATCGGAGCCCTTTATCGGCGCCTTCGTCGCCTCCCTCGGCGCGGCCTTCGCAGACACGGCAGAGTCGGAGATAGGCCAGCTCTTCAGCCGCAGGCCACGCTTTATCACAACCCTCCAAAAAGTCCCACCAGGCACCGACGGAGCCGTCTCGTTTCCAGGGACGCTGGCGGGCGCCGGAGCAGCCGTTCTTATGGCCTTACTGGGACTCTCCCTCGGAATGCTAGAAACACCGGGACTCGCCTTCCTCGTAGCGATAGCGGCGTTCCTGGGAACGGTCGCGGATAGCCTGATCGGGGCCCTCTCACCCCGCGCCGGTAACGAGCTGACCAACGTAGCCTGCACGCTAGTGGCCGCCCTTCTCGCCCTCATCACCACCTGAGAAACCCCAACATCCACCCTTGATAAACCTCGATTGCCGATACATAATAAACGGTACTGTTTAGTTTACTTTGATAGGAGAGTCCATTGGTTGCGACTTCTGAGGATCTCGGACCGAGGGCGAGGGCGAAGCGGGACCAGATCCTCTCGGGCGCGCGGGCGGTATTTCTGCGCGAAGGCTTCGCTGCTGCCAGCACTGACACCATCGCGGCGGAGGCGAAAGTTTCCAAGAGGACCCTCTACGTCTATTATCCGAGCAAGGAGGAACTCTTCGCCGGCGTCATGCGCGAGCTGACCATCGAGAATCCCCAGTCCCGCGCTCTGGAGTCGATGGAGGAGATGGCGCCTGGCAGCGAGGAGGAGTTGCGCCGGGATCTCCTGGAGCTCGCAAGGAAGATCGTCGCGACCATGATGCAACCGGACTACCTGGCGCTGCTCAGGACGACTATCGCCGACACCCACAGGTTCCCGCAACTCGGTGTGATCTACCGCGCCACCGTGCCCGAGCGGGCCATGAGAAGCTTCGCCGTCTTTATCGAGAGGAGCCGGGAGCGCGGGGTCGTCGGTCCCCACGTAGACGGGGACACGGCGGCACGTATGTTCGTAGGACCCCTGCTCACCTACGCCATCCTCGACGGTCTCTTCGCCGAAGGGCCGCCGCGTCCTCCTGCACAGGAGAAGATCGAAGATATCGTCGAGTTGTACATGAAGGCGATCACCTGACGAAAGTGGGAAGGAGGCTGTGCCATGAAGAGCGAGAAGGCCGAAGAGCTCCGGCGAACGACGTGCTGTGTAATCGGCTGTGGCCCCGCCGGTGCGATGCTAGGGCTTATGCTGGCGCGTGAGGGGGTCGACGTGCTGGTGCTCGAGAAGCACGCGGACTTCCTACGGGACTTCCGTGGGGACACGCTCCACCCCTCGACAATGGAGATAATGGACGAGCTAGGGCTAGCGGAGGGCCTGCTCGACCTCGAGCACACAAAGGCCCCGAGGATCGAAGCCCGCCTCCCTGGAGGGACCGTAACGGTCGCTGACCTCAGCCGCCTGAAGACGCGCTACCCTTACATCACTTTCATGCCCCAGTGGGACTTCCTTGACTACGTGACGGGGGAGGCGAAGCGCTACCCGGACTTCCGGCTGGAGATGAACGCCGAGGCGAAGGATTTGATCCTGGAAGACGGTATCGTACGCGGCGTGCGCTACGAGACGCCCGACGGTACCCTTGAGGCGCGGGCGCTCCTTACGGTCGCCGCCGACGGACGGTCCTCTCCCTTCAGAGAGCAGGCCGGCCTGAAAATGGTCAAGACTTCTCCGCCCATCGACGTGCTCTGGTTCAGGCTCTCGCGGCGGGCGGGAGACCCCGAAGATACCTTCGGGTACGCCGGCGGCGGACGTTTCATGGTCGTCATAAACCGCGGCGAATACTGGCAGATCGCCTACGTGATCAGGAAAGGCGACTACCAGAAAGTGCGCGACAACGGCCTGGACGAGTTCCGGAGATCCGTCGGCGAGACGATCCCGGATCTCGCCGACCGTACAGGGGAGTTGCAGGACTGGGATGCTGTAAAGCTTCTCTCCGTGCAGGCTGACCGGCTGCGGCGCTGGCACAGGCCAGGGCTACTGTGCGTCGGGGACGCCGCGCACGCCATGTCTCCTGTCGGCGGCGTCGGCATCAACCTCGCTATAGCAGACGCGGTCGCCGCGGCGAATGCCTTGGCAAGACCGCTGGGTGAAGGCCGGGTAAGTTCGCGCGACCTGATGGCTGTGCAGCTAAGGCGCGAGCTACCCACCCGCGCGATACAGGCATTCCAGTCCATCGCCCAACGGCGTGTTGTCTCCTCAGCTCTCGGCCCTGATGGAGCGCCTTCGATCCCCGCACCAGCGAGGATGCTCTTGCGTTTGCGCCCGGTGCGTGACCTTCCTGCCCGAATCATCGCGTTCGGCATCTGGCCCGAGCACGTAAAGCGCCGAGAGCCGGGAGCAACAAGGGAGTCGGAGAAATGAACACGTTGAGGGTGCTCGCGAGTCCCAGAGTATGGGGTCCAGTCCTTGGCATTGTGGCCGTGCTCACCCTGGTCTTCTACGCTTACCGTGGCGCCGTCGTCAGTCCTGAGGAGAATCTGGAGGATCTGCCTATCGCCCTGGTGAACGACGATCTGGGCGGAGACCTCGCAGGGATAGACGTCAACCTCGGCGACCGCGTCGTCGAGAAAGTCACTGGCCCTGGAGCGCCTGCGGCGGGCACAGTCGATTGGATAAGACCAGGTACCCGCGGTGAAGCGCTGGAGGGTATAGGCAAAGGCGAGTATTACGGCGCGATCGTGATCCCCAGGGACTATTCACAGCGGATCTCTGGCCTGGCCGGCCCGCCCACCATACCAATAGCGGTGGTAGTCGAGGACCAGGGTGCCGAGATAAACGGCCGGCCCGTGAAGCTCGGTGAGGAGGTGGCGGCCAGGATCACCTCTTCCGACTCCCCGGCTCCAAATTTCGTGCACTGGGCGCGGCTAGCTGACCGCGACAAGGCCATACGGGGTCTCGAAAGCGGAGAGTACTACGCTGCCATCGTGATCCCGAAGGACTACTCGCAG
>DATDKO010000291.1:0-2020 GCA_036519935.1 Rubrobacter sp.
GAAGACGTGCTCGATCTTGCGCGCAAAGGCGACGAGGCCTCTGTGAAGGTGCTGCAGGAGACAGGGACCTGGCTCGGAATAGGTCTCGCGACTTTCGTGAACATTTTTGACCCGGAGGTGATCGCGATAGGTGGGGGTGTCTCGGAGGCAGGAGATTTGGTGTTAGAGCCTGCCCGCAGGGAGCTACGGCTGCGGTCGCACTCGCCTTCGAGGGATTTGGTAGAGATAAGGGAGGCCACTCTGGGAGCCAAATCGGGGATGCTGGGTGCCGCCGCGCTCGCCCGAGACGAAGACGAAGAATACGTGCTGGGCGTGTCCGCAACCCGCTAGGCGCCGTCGCGTGGAAACTGCCGGGGAGAAGATAAGGCGATGGGCGATCAAGACGTGTCGAAGGGAACCCTTCGACATCGCGGTTTGCGGCCTGTCGGGTAGGATTCGCCCCACAGCCACTCCACAAGCTCCACATTGCTGCCGAGTTCTCTGGTTGCCTTCCGAGGGTGAACAAAGGTAAGATTAGTAACATTCAGTGGAAGACTTTACAATGCGGAGTTGGAGGAGGAGAAACGTGAGCGAGAGAGCGCCACGCCGTTCCGAGACAGGTGCTGCTAGCGGTCATTCCCATGCGACGAGGGAAAACATACTCATCGTGCTGGCGGCCTCAATGATAGGTCTGATCTACGGCTATGACCTGGGCTCCATCGCCACCGCGATCCTCTTTTTGACGGACGACTTCCAGCTCACCGCATTTCAGATCTCCGTGGTGACCACCGCGGTGGTGGTCGGGCAGCTGATCGGCGCCTTCTTCGCCGGTCGTATAACCAACAGGTTCGGACGCAAGAACAGCATGATCTTCGTGGCTCTCGGCTACGCCGCCTTCACGGGTCTCCAAGGCCTCGCTCCCAACGAGTGGTTCCTGACAGGCGTAAGGTTTCTCCTCGGGTTCATCATCGGCGTCTCTATCGTGACCGCTCCGGCGTACATCGCGGAGTCGGCCCCGAAGAGCGTCCGGGGTTCCATGCTGGTCACCTTCCAGATAGCTACCGTCTCGGGCATATGCATCGCTTACTTCGTCGGCCTGGCGCTATCCGGCACCGAGAGTTGGCGGCTGATCCTCTCGCTCGCGGCGATCCCGGCCCTAATCGTGCTCTTCCTGGTCCTACGCCTGCCGGACACGGCTCGCGGGCTCATGATGATGGGCCGGCGGGCCGAGGCGGTGGAGGTACTGCGGCGGGTCGATCCCGACGTAGATCCTGAGGAGGAAGCCGACATAATCGAGAGGGATCTGAGCTACGAAGAGCAGGGCAACTTCTCCGAGCTCTTCCGCGGGCGCTTTAGGAGGGCCGGAACCTTCGTCGTGGGCCTTGGATTCCTGGTGCAGATCACCGGGATCAACGCAATCGTCTACTACAGTCCGACGATTGTCCAGCAGGTGGGCGTCGAGAGCTCAAGCGGCGCGATACTCGTGACGGCCATCATCCAGTTGTTCGCTGTCGCGGCCGTTGTGGGGTCCTTCTTCCTGGTCGACAGGTTGGGGCGCAGGCCTATCCTGCTGGGCGGGATCACCGCTATGGGCATCGCTAGCGTCGTGCTCGTCGTTGCTTTCGCCACGGGCCCCTCGCCTGTGCTGGCCATCATCGGCATCCTGCTCTTCACCATGGCTTTCAACTTTGGTTACGGCGCCCTCGTGTGGGCCTACGCTTCCGAAAGCTTCCCCGCTCGGCTCCGCACGCAGGGCGGTTCGGCCATGCTGACCTCGGACCTGGCAGCGAACATCGTCATCGGTATCGTGTTCCTCAGCGCGCTCGGCGCGTTGGGCGGAGCGTGGACCTTCGCCATCTTCGTTGTGCTGTCCGTGGTCGCGTTCGTCTTCGTGTACGTTCTGGCCCCGGAAACGAAGGGACACCAGCTCGAAGACATCCGCGGCTACTGGTACAACGGTGGTCGCTGGCCGGAGGAGGGACAGGATGCTACCGTGAGTGCCACGAGGCCGGAACGCTCGTAGCGGGGGCATAGAGAAGTC
>DATDKO010000292.1:0-5159 GCA_036519935.1 Rubrobacter sp.
CTCTACGGAGTCTCCGCGCCCTCCTCACCTTTCTCTTCAGGCTCTGTAGTCTCGGACGGCGGTTCGGGAAAGGCGTCGAAACCTTCACGGCCGAGATCCTCCAGCATCTCCCCGACGATCGGAGCAGGCAGCTCGAGGTACAGGGCGAGGCCCTCGGCGTGGGCTAGGGTTTCGTATGCGTCCCCCTCGTAGCCGAGGGCGCCTAGCGCCCTGGAGACGTTCTCGGTAGGCACGAGGGTGTTGCCGCCGGCCGCCACGCGCAAGTACTGGAAGAGCGTTAGATCCAGGCCCCCAACCACGCCGACTACAGGCTCGGTCTCGTGGATGCGCCGCCTTACGAAGAGGCGTGTATCGTAGCCATCGGCCCAGCGTCTCAAGACCTCGCGCTCGTCCACGTAGTTGTACTGGGCCACCCTGTGCTGGAACTGCCCGAGCAGCCTTCCCGTCAGGACGCGGAGATTCTCATCCCCGAAGAACCAGCCGTCGCCTTCGACGCTCATGATGGCGCTAGCATGGGTGATGGTCAGAGGCTCTTCCTCGTCCTCGAACGTCTCGCGGAACTCGCGGACCATGCCGCGGATCTCATCCTCACTACGTCCGCTCTTCTTGAGTGCGCTGGCGTAGATCACCAGCGCGGGCTCAGGACGCTCGCTGGATATCTCATCGAACCTGCGCGCCGCCCTCTCGAGCCGCCCGTCGTAGTCTTTTAGGTTCTTTATCTTCCAGGCTGCCTCGCTGACCTTATCCGCTAACTCGACCATGGTCTCTCCTAGGCTCTCAAAGAATCGTACCTCGCAATATAGCATCTCCCTTTGCGTCAGGACGAACTCTTCAGTCCGTAGACGCCGGGCGCGACCTGCACGAACAGCGTCGCCTGATTGTCCCTGACGTCCACGGAGAGCCTCGCCCTCATCGTATTCTGGGGCGTGCGGCCTGCGCTCTGGAGGTACCCTGACTGTAGCGCAATCTCCGTTATGTCCGTGTAATGGAGAGGGTGGCCGACTTCCTCGAGGACCTCGCGCGCGGCGGCCTTGAAGTCCACGCCGCCCCTGGCCGTCAGACTACTTCGGGGGAGACTTCGGGGTAGGCCCCGATCAGGCCGACGTAAGGGCAGTGCTCCTCGAGAGCTTCGAGGGCGCGCTTCACCCTATCCTCCTCGGGGTGACCGAGGAAGTCCGCGAAGAACACGTAGGTCCAGGCACGCTTGCGGCTCGGGCGACTCTCGATACGGGTAAGGTTGATCCCCTCCTCCGCGAACGCCGAGAGCGCGTCCTTGAGAACGCCAGGGCGGTCCTTGACGGAGAATACGACGCTGGTCTTGTCCTTGCCAGTACGCGCGGCCCACGTGCGCCCGAGCACGATAAAGCGCGTGGTGTTCGCGCGGGCGTCCTGGATGTTGCGCGCCAGGACTGTTAGACCGTGGACGCCGGCCGCCAGTACGCTTCCGATCGCGGCTACCCCTGGCTCGACAGCCGCGCGGCGGGCCGCCTCCGCCGTGGAATCGACCTCATCCAGGCGAGCTCCAGGGAGCTCGCGCCTTAGCCAGCTCGCGGCCTGGGCCAGGGCCATGGGATGCGAGCACACCAGGCTCACCCTCTCCATCGACTGTTCTGCGGAGATCAAATTCTGCGAGACGGGCAGGTAAACCTCCCCGCATATCTTCAGTGGGCTGTTCATCAACTCGTCTAGGGTGTGGGTCACAGCGCCCTCCATTGAGTTTTCGACTGGCACAACGCCGTGTTCGACCTCCCCACGCTCGACCCTGGCGAAGACCTCGGCGACCGTCGTCTGAGGCTCGAGCTCGATACTGGTGCCAAACGAACGCAGGGCTGCCTCGTGCGTGAACGTGGCCTCAGGCCCGAGGTAAGCGACCTTTAGGCGAGCCTCGAGCGAGATGGAGGATGAGATGATCTCGCGAAACACGGCCTGGAGTCCACGCCTGGGGAACTCCCCATCGCCCAGTGTTGCAACACGGTCGAGGACGGCCCGCTCTCTGGCAGGGGCGTAGGCCGCAAGGCCGTTCTCGTGCTTGATCTCACCTATCCTCCGCGCCAGCCAGGCGCGTCTGTCGAGCAAGCGCACGATCTCCTCGTCCACAGAGTCTATCCCCTGGCGCAATGCCTCCATCCCGCCCTGCAGCGCCTCTTTGGATTCAGCGAGAGGAGTGTGTTCTCTATCTGGTAGGTTGGATTGAGTCATGACGTGTGCCATCTCCTGTCGAAATGTTGTCAGGATGCGGATTTGGAGGAGCGCGGTCGCGCGTCAGGAAAGGGAGCGCCCCTCCCGGGTAAATCGCCGCAATGCACAGGCCGCGTGGCGCATGGTGGGTCAAAGTAACAGATAGCGGCCCCTGCTGTCAAAGTTTGAGCATCTCAGCTTGTTGTAGGTCGATACCCTTGCGGATCGAGTTAGAAAACGATAAGCAAAAGGGCGACGACGGCCGCGACAGCAAAGCGATAATAAGCGAAAGCGCGCAGGCTGTGTCGAGTGAGGTATTGGAGCAAGAACCGTATTGTGAAGTACCCTACGAATGCCGAGGTAACGAAGCCTGTTACGAACAGTAGCCATTCGTGAGTGCCCATGCCGGAGGTGATCACCTCCGCAAGCTGCAGGCCTCCGGCGCCGGCGATGATAGGAACGCTCATCAGGAACGAGAACCTGGCCGCCTCCTCGCGCCTGAGTCCCAGAAAGAGACCGAGTGTGATCGTGGCCCCCGAACGCGAGACGCCGGGCACGAGCGAGGCCGCCTGGGCGAGTCCGATACCGACGGCCTCGCCAAACCCGAGCTTGGTGGCCTGCCGGCTGCGGCTGCCTGCGGCTTCGGCGACGAGGAACAGTACGCCGACAAGAACGAAGTTGGAGACCACCACCCATGGCGAGCGGACCGTGTTCTCGAAGAAACCCTCGAATAGATACCCGATCAAAGCCGCAGGTACGGTAGATGCGATCACGAGGTAAGCGAGCCGCTGGTCGGGGTCGTTGACGAGATCCCTGTTGCCGAACGACCGTAAGAAAGCGAGAGCCATCCTGATGAGGTCCCGCCAGAAATAGGAGACGACGGCTACGAGGGTGCCTGTATGCAACGCCACGTCGAAGGAGAGCCCGAATCGGTCCTGGTCGAGCCCGAGGAAATACTGCCCGAGCAGGAGATGCCCCGAGCTGGAGACGGGCAGGAACTCCGTGAGGCCCTGCACTACCCCGAGGATTACAGCTAGGATAAACTCGAGCAATCGCCCTCCAATTCAGCATTACAGCTAGTCAGCAATACAGCTTTTCAGGTCGCGTGGCCGGAGAAGACTCTCGATGAGTAGTTGCTCCTCTGGCATTCTCGCAAGCGCACGAGCCTCTCACTAACAAGCTCAAGCGAAACCGGAGCGTGCTGACTTGCTAACACGCTAGTCGCGGCTGAGTCTTGCCAGGGTGCGGGTATCTTTCAGGGTGATACGGCCGGAATCGACCTCGATCACGTCGCGGTTACGCATCTCGTTGAGGACCTTGGTGACCGATTCCCTGGTGGAGGCGATCATGGCGGCGAGGTCCTGGTGGGTTAAGCGAAGGTCTATGGTTACCAGGCCGTCCCTGCTCTGGCCGAACTTGTGCGCCAGCAGCGGCAGCAGGTTTGCGAGCCGCACTTCGGTCTCGCGGGGCAACAGACACTTGACAAGCTCCTCGTACTGCACGAGACGCAACTCCAGAAGGGTCATCAGCTTGAAGGCGGCCCGAGGTTCCTGGCGCACGGCGCGTTCGACGAAGATCTTGGGTACCTTCGTAACCCTGCACTCAGTAACGGCCTCGGCGTAAGCACGTTGCCTGGTCTCCCCGGCGAAGGCCAGATGGCCGAAGATATCCCAGGGCTTGAGCAGGCGTAACGTCGCTTCCTTGCTGCCCGAGTAGGGCCTGAACAGCTTCAGCACGCCCGAGGTCAGCACATAGAGGGCGTCACCATACTCACCCTGGTTGTAGATGGCGTCCCCTGGTCCGTAGACCCTGTCGGCCGTGGCGATGCCCATCTCACCGAGAATCTGCAAGAGCGACTGGCACTCCTGCTCCTGCAGCTTCGTGTACTCGGTCAGGGAAATATCAACGGCCACGTGCGTCCCCTCCCTGGAATTCCGCCCCGAGACCACACTGATACTCACGTACCTCGGGGCTGAGTGTGCTACACATTGCTACATTGTACATTACGCGCGGGCGAACACGAGCGAACTCGCAGGACGGGCCCTGCGGATTCGGTTAGAATGGCGCGGAGGTTCATATTCGAGAGAGGAGACAAGGTGCGAGAGCGGCTGGCGTTCGGGATCCTGATCCTGCTACTAATCTGCCTGTTCGCCTTCACGTTCGCCATCCTCGGCAAGGGTGAGTACGAACCGACCGGGGAGGCGCCGCACCAGGTCTCTCGAAGCCTGGCCTGATCCTCAACCCTGGCCGGAAGCCTCAGGAGCACGCTCCACCGCGACCCGGTAGGAGGTCATCCTGGGGTGGCCCGTCAGTAGTCCGCCCGCTCCACTGCGCCCATGCGCTCTGGAGAACGCATCGCTGTGAACCCACGCCTCGAAGGATTCCCGATCCCGCCAGCGCGTAACGACGAGCACCTCGTCCTCCGCGTCGGACTTGAGGACCTCCATGGAAACGAACCCTGGGAACCCCTGTACGTGTCCGCGGCTTTCGGCGAAGCGGTCCACGATCTCATCGGCAGCTCCTTCTTTGACGGGCAGGCTGTTGAAGATCGCGATCACAGTTACCTCCGGACTTCCTAGCGGGCAACCACGATGCCGCTGCCGCCGACGCGTTTGGCCATCTTGAGCGCCTTGAGGTTCTCCTCCATCAACTCTCCCGGGCCTGTTCCGTGTGCCGGATACTCGGCGACACCGACGTCCACCTCGAAGTCTGCCATGCTCTCTGCCAGGCGCCTGAGCACCCGCTCCGCCAACCGGTAGCCACCTTCACCGCTCTCGCCCGGCAGGATCACGCAGACCTCGTCGTCCCCGAAGCGGGCGAAGATGGACCCCTGCGGCGAAGACTCCTGCACGGCCTCGGCGAGCGTGCGCAGCACCTTCCTGGCGCGCTTGACCTTCCCTGCCGCGACGGTCTCGGTAAAGTCGGCGACGTCGAAGACAGCCACGGAGAACCGGTCGTACGAATCGATCGCCCGTGGCAGA
>DATDKO010000293.1:0-5788 GCA_036519935.1 Rubrobacter sp.
TGCACAACTTGAGGCAGATATCCCGGACGCAGGCAGCGCGGCGGGCCGCATGAGTACGAAGGAGTCTGAAGGCGCTGCTTGAAGCGCTTTCCGGGAGTTTTGCCCATGGATATGGGCATTTCGCACCAAGAACTAGTACTAAGAGGCCGCGCCAATAGGGGCTGGGGCTGGCTACTTTGCGCTCTGGGCACTGTCAAGTACGATTGAATAGCCCTGCCGCTACTCCTTGACACATACACGCTGCTCGCCTATTCACACTAGCTGCTAAATTGCCGTAAGGAAAGATAGTAGTGATGCACAAGCTACAGGGGACAGAATATGGGCAGCCTCGGCTTTGAAGTAGGCGACTCTGAAAGAGTAAAAGAAGGGGTGACTGACCCTGACTCAGCGTTGAATATAGGCGGGTGGCAAGGCAGGATCTCAGAAATCGGGGAAGGTCCTGATGGCGAGCCGTTTGTTGTCATTGCCTGGGATAGCCATACTCTCAGAGATATGCCCGAATGGTACTTGGAGCAGAGCGAAACTGAGGGTTTGGACTGGAAACGATTCGTCTTGAGGTCGGAAGATCTCCGACACGCTCGTAGCAGGGACACCCAAGGAGAAGTTGACGAGGCTGTGGAGAAAATTGAATCTCGTGTCTATTGGTTTTCTCTGGGAGCAGAGGGAAAGCGCATACGAGAGGTTCTATCCGACGTGGAGGGTGAGATGGAGGAATTGGAGGCTTGGGAGAGATACCTCAAAGAGAATCTAAGCTTCCCATTCGAGGCCAGAGTAAGTGAGTACCAGGAGAAGGGAAGGCTGCGCCAGGGCGATATGGTCAAGGTTCGGGAGATCTCAGTAGTAGATGACCTCTATGGGGTAATCGTTTCGGGTAAATCGGGCGGTGAAAGTGTAGATTTTCCTCTATGCGACCTAGAAGCAGTTAATTCTGGGGTCAATGGTCAGATTGTTTCTGATTATGGGGTTTGGTTCGCGAACCGCTAAAACCGCTAACCGGCTGCGCCAATAGGTCACGGGCGACGATGAGGACGGCCCTCCCAGCGGTAACGAGTCCAAGCTTCTCGGACAAGCCTCCCCACGATGATGACGACGTTAGAAAACGCGATCCAGAAGTCGATTACCCGACCCCGCCGCTCCGTGCACCACATGAGTTTCTTGTGGGCGTTATGCCAAGAGTTCGTCCTCTCCACGACCCAGCGCAAACCGGCTCTGAGCGGGGCCGGCTTACCCTTCTCGGAGATCACCCCGACCAGCTCTCGTTCCTCCAAGAGTCGGCTAGTGACGTTCGACTCGTAGCCGCGGTCGAGGTGTACGCTCACCGCCTCGGACGGCAGCCTCAGCGCTTCCATAGCATCGAGGGTGGGAGCCAACAGTGGGGAGTCGTGACGATTAGCCGGGGCCGAAACGACTCCAAGAGGGATACCGTTAGCGTCCACCATCGTCGAGCGTTTGATGCCTCTCTTGCCGCGATCCACCGGGCTTTTGCCCGCCTTTTCGCCTCCACAAGGAGCCTTAGTGATGCACCCATCGACGGCCACATCGGCCAGTTCGAGGCCGATGCAGCGATCGTAGTACTCAAGTGCTAACTCCTCCAGAGCCTCCATCGCTCCGGCCTCGATCCACTCGTCGCGCCTACGGCGCAACGTGGTGGCCGAACATGACTCGTCGGCGATCCGCCAGTAAGCGCAGCCGAACACCAAGACCTGGATGAGCTTCTCGAAGACCAACCGATCCGATATGCGAGGTCGATGACAGCCCAGAGGATGCTCCACTTCTTCTCTGGAGGGCAACAAGGCTCTGAACTGTTGCCAGATGGGCTCGATGATGTATGGTGGGAGGGCGGGCACAGGGTACACTCCTTCGTATCGGGAAGCCCAGAGAACTCCCCGAATGATCGAGCATCCGTGTCCGCTTTTCACGTTGGTCCCTTACGTACCTATTGGCACGGCCTCTAAGGATGGTGCGAGGGTGGGCGGGTAGTAATGCGTTCGGCCACCACATCTGGTGTATGTGCTGGAAGAACCTATGCACGGTGTTGGGATGCGCACATCCCGGCTCGTTGCTTGTTCTCCTTCGGACTGTAGCTGAAGCTACGATTTCTTGCTCTAATATTTCCACGGGGGGCGTCGGCGAAGCGATAGATAGGGAGATATATAGATGCCCACGATCCGTCTCGGCCTACTGACCTTGCCCCTCGCCGGGCTGCTGCTTACGTGGGGCGCAATCGCTGCCAGCGCCTTCTTCGACTTCCCCGACGCGGTGGTTGGCCCCGAGGAGGCCGCAAGGGCCTACACCTCCTTAGGCTACTTCTTGAGCCAGTTCGTGGGCTACGTAGTGGGCCTGACGCTCCTAACCGTGGGCGTTTTCGCTCTCACGGTCTACCTCTCGGAGGTCCGCAGGGAACGCTGGACACTACTGGCGATGCTCTTAAGCATCTTGGGCATTGGCCTGTTGCTCTCGCACTACGGCCTCAGCACCTACGCGCTTCCGGTCCTCGGCGAGGCGTACCTGGACGGTGTGAAAAACGCTGTAGTGTTGGCAACCACCATCTTCGGCGAGCCGACCCAGAGCGCCTTCTACGCGGCCTTCTTACTCTACTCGGTGGGCTTCATCCTCTTTGGTTTTGGTGTTTGGGGTTCCGGAGCGCTGCCCAAGTGGGCTGGGGCGCTCTTGGCTCTGCATGCCCCCCTTCTTACCGCACCCATACCTGATCTGTTCTCGGTCTTAGGAGCGTTGCTGTTGGTGATCGGCGGCGGGTGGATAACGTTTACCGTTTTGCGTAGGCCTCCCTCCCGAGAAGCAGGTGCCGGGCCAGAGCCGCGAGAGTCAGAGCCGCGAGCAAGGGCGGCAACGCGCCTAAGAAGAACTGGCACCGAGTAGTAAGGAGAACCTCTCGGGCAGAGGAAGTTTGGTATGCACTAACAAGGTGGTGGCGGCCAGCAGATGCGTCAGATACGACGTCGGCAACTCGTATAGTCCCGGTCCTGTACGGCAGGCGCTCAGAACGCGGCGTACAACCGCCTTTATGGGATGGTGTGATCGGGCACCAAATGCAGTGCTGGGTGTACAGTTAGACAATGGCCGACGAAGACGCCGCGCTCAACGAGACGATCGACCACCTCCGTGAAGCCTCCCGGCGCGTCCGAGCGGCCCGCCGCCTCATGCCACATCGCGCGCTCGTGGATGCCCCGAACTACCTGCGGCAGGGGGCACGCCCGTCGAAGGCGCTTGATGCGACAGAAGCGGCCCACAGAGAGGTCCACCGACGAGGCGGCTCCTTTTGAGCGCCCGGCCCCCCACCGACCGCGCGATGTGGCGTCGCCTCCTCGCCCGCGTCCACCCGGATGCCGGAGGCGACGACGAGCTGTTCGTCTGGGCCAAGTCACTGGAGGAGCTGGTGCGCGCGAAGGCGCAGGACGTCCCGGCCCCCCCTCTCGGTGGCACCCTCCAAAGGAAGGGCCGCATCCCGTTCGACCCGCACACGGACTTCGACCGGATCAGCGAGCGCGCCTTACAGTTCGCGCCCAGGGCCTTCGGCTACGGGGACGTCCTGCGCCTCATGCGGGTCGCGAAGAGGACCGGTACGGCCAAGGACCGGAGGGGCGCTACCTACGAGCAGCTGGCCCGCATCGCGTACCTCTTAGGGATCGACAAGCACGAGCGCAACGCCCGCAAGATGTGGTACCGGATCGCCAGGGACGTGATGCTCTCGGAGGCCCACGCGGACCATATCATCGGGGGCCTCAAAGCCGCTGGCAACTCCAACAGGGAAGTATCCCAATGAGACCGAGGCTCAGACGTCGATTCGATAGTACAAAACCAACCGAACTAGCTTTCTGTGCCCTGCTGACTTTGGTACTGACACGAGCTTGGGAGAAGGCTCAGGTGTTGGCCAGACGATCTAATAAGGCCGAGAGGCGGAGGAAGGAGTTCCTCTTGTCCTCCAGCGTACCGGAGTCGCCCGTGTCCGTGCTTTGGTACTCTCTTATAACTTCCTGGCGGGACCCCGGGGCTTCGTTCGCACGCTCCGGCGGCGGGTAACCCCTGGCCTCCAAGACCCGGCCCACCGACCTGCGGGCTTCTGCCAGGGCCCCTGGAGGATCGTCCACGAAGCGTGGCTTGAGGTCCTCCAGCTCCCTGCGGGCGTTACGGACGGCCAGGTACTCCCGGCCTGGAAGTATGGGCTGGACCTCCTCAACCTCTTGGCCTTCGAGGTCCCGGCGCAGTGACTCCTCGCCCTCCGCCTCCCTAATGGCCCACCCCTGCTCGCCCTCGGGAGAGATGTAGACCCCTTCCTGGCCCGCCACAGATTCCACGTCTGCAAGTTGCTCGGTCCTGAACCTCACCAGGTAGTGCATTCCTAATCTCCCGTCAAGCGCTCGTACACCGAGCGGTACATCTGGATGGCCCGGCGCATCTCTTCCAGCTCCGCCTCGCCCTCCGAGTCGGTGGCGTCTCGGTGGACTCGCTGGGCTTCCCGGAAGTCCTCGACGACCTGAGGGTGCATGACACCGACCCCCCTGCTCGCCTCCTGCCGGGAGTCCGTCGGGAAGTTGCGCTCGGCCAGGATGTCAGCTACCACCCGGTCGGCCCCTTCTAGAGACGCCCAGGGATCATCCACGAAGGTCCGCTCGACACCTAGCCATCGCTCCTCGTAGCGCTTGCGGCTCTCCTCGGAGAGGGGCTGCACCTCATCCTCCAGCCTCTCCCTGCGTTTCCTGAGTTCCTTCTCAGCCTGACGCTCGGAGCCTCGCTCCTGGACGGTGCGCTCGTACTCGGGGCCGAACTGTTCACGAGCCCTCTCTTGCCGTTCTTGCTGCGCTCGCCGCCCTCGGGACACGAAGAATGCTACGAGAGCGGCAACGATGACGACCGCCACCACGATGATTATCACCAGCGTCACGTTGCTCACGGGGTACTCCTCCCTTGGCTTACTTGTCCTGGTCGCCGGTTACGGCACCAGCGGCTTCCTCTGCTTGGCCAGTCATCTGCCCGTCGGCCTCCTACGCCTGCTGCAGTGCCTGGCTCACCGCGTCTTCGACCCTGAGATCTTGGACCGCCTCTGCCTGCGTCGGGTGAACAGAGGTCGCCCGCTCGTTACTTTCCCGGATCACAGCCCACTCCTTCTGCCGAGGCTCAACGCGCACGGGTGATGTCTTTGCCAGAACCGCTCACCTGCTCACGTGTCCTACGTCTCCGATCAGGCAGGTAAACCCTTGCGCCAACGCCGCCAAGTAATCGTCCGAAGCGTGGTGGTCTCGGTGTCGGCGAACCGGTCGGTGCGGGGCTTGTGCTCAAGGGTGGTCGACCTCTCTTCGCGAGACGCTTGCTCTTCACCTCACAATGTTCCCTACCCGGCTTACCCGCGAGTCAAACGCCCATCTTTCGCGTTCGCACTACGCTCTGGAGAAAGCCACACGGCCATGCAGAGGAGCTTCTGGGCCTTCAGTGGGAAAACGCGGACTTCGACCGCGGAACTATACGACACACCGTTTCCGGTTCTATAGTGGCACAACACTCGAGACACCGCTGTGTGGTGCTTCGGCTTGCGTATTTTCTGCCGGTGGTGCGAAATGGTAAGTGTTCAAGCGTATTCGGTATCATAGGGTGATCGACCGGGCGCGAACGCGCGACCTTCTCTAGGGTGCAAGCCAGTTGGGACAACGCCAGGCGTATCCTTCCAGGCCCTACGGTTATGCAGAGAACAGTGCGCATTACTCGATGTGGTCCTTCCAGTGCGCTAGTCCGCTGCTTATTGGCCCCCCTCGAGAAGCTTGGCCAGGACGTC
>DATDKO010000294.1:0-7494 GCA_036519935.1 Rubrobacter sp.
CTGTGCCACCTCGAAGAGGGTGCCGGGCTCCAGCCTCCGCTCTTCTTGCGGCGGGTGTCCGGCCAGCCACTCGGACATCAAGACAGGAGCCACGTCCTCTCGGGACGCTACCCAGCGCAGAAAAGCGTCGTAGCGTCCGAGGGCGCTGGCGTCCCAACCGCCGACGCCCGCCGTTATCTCCAGGTCGTCGGCGTATACGAGGAGGGTGTCGTCCCCGCCATTCCGGCTGAGCGATTTGACCGTCTTCTCCAGGCGCCGCCAATGCTCGGGGAAGCTGGGCGGTACCCAGTAGCGCAGGTTGGCGGAGATGGGCACCATCACCAGGCCACTCGTCTCGGCGATGCGGTAGGTCCTGTAGGTTTCGGTCATAGCGGGACTATCGTACGAATGGGACCGGCTGGCGTTCGAGTCAAACGGTCCGATCGAGTCGAATCGTGCGCGCGGGCTACCCGCATAGGAGCCATTGGTGGGGTATAGCAGCCGGTCGTCCAGCAGGACGAAGCGGTAGCCACCGTTTGCCAGTTCGCTGCTGGTCAGAGTGTGTGCCAGCTTCTCGGTGTCCCAGACGCGTTCAGGCACCCAGCAGACCTCGACCTCTTCAGGCGGGCGGCGCAGGTGACGGCGATAGAGCCAGAGGAACTCGTCGAGCTGCCGCGAGTTGAACGAAGGCTCGAACAGGGGCATCACGTTCTCGGAGTACGTTCCGCCTATCAGGGAGATGAGGCCCTTCTCCCGCAGGTCGCTCACCAGATCCAGGAACCACGGGTAGTGCCAGGCGAGCGTCTCGATCAGGGTTCCGCTCAAATGGAGGCTCGCGGGGATACCATACTTGCCGTGCAGCCTGAGCGCCGCCGCGTAGCCCTCCACTATCTCCGTGATGCCCTCACGGTTGTCGTAGCCGTCGGTGATGAGGTACTGGTTGGCGTGGTGCACTAGAGCCAGGGGCACGGCCTGCTTGGACCGCGTCCTCCCCCGGAATCCCACGTGGGTGAGAGGCGCACCTTTGGTTTTGGCGAGGGCGGTCGTCCGGCGTCCGGCGAGGGCCCGCGCGTAGAGCCGCTCGTACGCACGGCCAGCGTCTTCCCACGAGAAGTTGGCGCCCATGGCCCGCCCTTGCAGAGCCTCCCACTCGCTCTTGCTACTATATGTCTCCAGGGCTCTGCTCACCGCTTTCACCAGGGCCCCCGGAGAGCGGCGGGCGAAGGTGAAGCCCAGGCCGGATTCCGGGTGTTGCGTGTTATCCCTTATGGTCTCGGCCAGGCCGCCGGTGCGACGGGCGATGGGGATGGAACCGTAGCGCAGCGCGATCAGAGGTCCAAGGCCGCAAGGCTCGAAGGTGGAAGGGGCCAGGAAGAAGTCCGACCCGGCGTACACCTGCCTCGCCAGCGCTTCCTCGCTGGTGGCGTGGTAGGCGACGGCACCGGCGTGACTGGACGCCGCTTCCTCCAGCTCCCGCTCGTAATGCTCATCTCCCCGGCCCATGATCACGACCTGAGCGTTCAGGGCGGTCATCTCGTCCACGCTGCTACACAGAAGGTCCACGCCTTTCTGATCCACGAGGCGGGCCACCATGCCGAGCAGGGGCGCGTCCGGGTTCGGCTCCAGACCGCTCAACTTTTGGAGAACGGCCTTGTTCCTCCGCTTGCCTTCGACGAACGACCCATCGTAACGCGCGGCGATGTAGGGATCTGTCTCGGGGGCGAACTCCTGGTAGTCCACGCCGTTGAGGATACCGTAGATGTCGCCCATCCTGGAGCGCAGCAAGCCGTCCATGCCCATCCCGTGCTCGACGGTGAGGATCTCCTCCAGGTAGCTCCGGCTGACTGTGTTCACGGCATCGGCGAAGACTATCCCCCGCGCCAGCATGCTGCCCTCGCCGTCTTCCAGCCCGGCGAGCGCCTCCGTCTCTGGTCCGAAGTGTCCCTGATAGGCGAGGTTGTGGATGGTGAGCACCGTCCTCGTACGACCCAACGCCGCCCGATCCGGGCCATAACGAACGTACTGCGGGACCAGCCCCAGGTGCCAATCGTTGCAGTGGATGACGTCGGGCTTCCACTCCGAGCGAGCGGCGAACGCCACAACGGCCTTGGAGAACAACACGAAGGGGGCGACGTCGTCATCCTCGTAGCCGCCGTATGCCGCCTCCCGGTCGAAGTAGCTCTCGTTACCCACCGCGTAGACGCTTACGCCCCCGTGCACGCCGTGATGGTCAACGTGGACCAGCTCCGTCTCCGGCCCCATCGGAGTCTCCAGCGATACGGTTGGCCTCCCCGCTCCCACGCACGAGTAACCCGGCAACACCAGCCTCACGTCGTGGCCAAGCCGGGCCAGCGCCTTCGGCAGAGAAGCACCCACATCGGCGAGTCCACCGACTTTGATGAAAGGATAGGCTTCGGCGATGGCGAATAAGATCTTCAAGGGTTTACTGCTCATCGCTACCCATTTCCTCCTTCATCGGTCGGTTCGCAAGCCGGGAAGCTCCAGCGCGCCCGCATCACGGATCGCATAGCCGGCAGCAAAACACTGCAGGCAGCTCCGGGCGCAGCTAGTTGGCCAGAAAGTCACTGAGTGCCGACGCTCGACTTCTGGAGGATCCGGCCTTTGGCTTCATATTCAAGCATTCTCTACCTCTTCAATCGCACGCATCTCTCGAAGCGTTCATTTGCGCGTACTGTCAAGCTTGCTTCGCAATTGTCTCATATTAGTCTCTGAATTGTATAGGCCCAACGGCACTTCTTCAAAGTGTGTCCGCTAACTTAATAATTGTATAGAATTCTCTCAATCTTAGAACCCCCTACACCGAATTTCGCAGACCTCTTCTTTCACACGGTTGGGTACACTCTGGCGTATGGGTTTCCTTAGCCGACCGTGTTGATCTGCTTCTCCGCCATGTTGATCTGCGCCGCCGGTCCCATCTCGCGGATCTGCTCCAGCGAGAGCATGTGGACAGTGCCGTTTCAGAGAAGCCCAGCGCTCCGGTGTTGTGCGACTTGCCTTATGATTTTGGTAAGAAGACGGGGAGAAAATTATGGGCGGCGTGGGTAGCGGCAACTGGTACAGGTTCGATAAGAAAACCACTTCCGACGAATGTCATAGCGTAGATGTACGATACCTTCATCGGGAGGGCCTGTTGAAGAGCGGAAGGTGGTTCTCATTGCGCTGGTCGCGGGCCGACAGGGAAACCGGCTCCATTGGGGGAGTTGTGGAGGGCACGGAGCCACCGGAGCGGGTGATCCTGACGTACCGCCACAGGAGCGGTCCAAGTGGACAATGGGAAGACGTAGGGGAGCCAGTGCCCCTGAGCTGGACAGCGTGCAACTTCGGTGGGGAGAGGCCGTGGTTCGTCTGTCCTGGAGTTGGATGCGGCAGGAGGGTAGCTCTCCTTTACGGTCCAGGGCGCTACTTTCTGTGCCGCCATTGCTACGATCTCGTCTACGAGAGCCAGCGGGAGAACGAGATGCACCGTGCTCTACGCCGGGCGCAGACGATCCGGGAGGGGCTTGGTGGGAGCGCGAACATGACTATGCCCTTCCCCGAGAAGCCAGGCGCTGAAGGCCATGATCCTCAACGGCCTGGGCTTCGTCTCCGCCCCGCTCTACCTCTTCGAGCAGTTTTTCGTCGGCAAGGCCACCGAGCACCTGATCGCCCCCGGCGTCAGGCCGGAGCACCTCAACGATGACCGATTGGGGAGGGTTCTGGACAAGCTCTTTGAGGCCGACCCCAGCAAGGTCTTCGTCGACGTGGCCCTTAGAGCTACCCGGCACTTCGGAGTCCGCACCGAAAGTGTGCACTTGGACGCCACCTCTTTGCACCTCCACGGGCACTACGCTCACGACAACCAGGAGGCGGAGCCTGAGGCTATCCGCATCACCTACGGTTATTCCCGCGACCATCGGCCCGAGCTCAAGCAGTTCGTGATGGACCTGATGTGCACGGGCGACGGTGGAATCCCCTTGTTTTTGCGGGTTGCTGACGGCAATGAAGCTGACCAGGCAACCTTCGCCAAGCTGCTAGCGGAGTTCAAAATGCGCCTCAACGTCGATGCCTTATTCGTGGCCGACAGCGCCCTCTACAGCGCGGACAAGCTGCCCACCTTGAACCATCTCAGCTGGCTGTGCCGGGTGCCGCAGACCATCAAGGAGGCCAAGACACTTCTGGAGGAGATCCCCCAGGAGAGCTTCATTACCAAAAGTGCTCCGGAAGGCTATCGCCTGGCCGAGACCAAAAACGAGTACGGTGGAGTCAAACAGCGCTGGGTGGTGGTGGAGAGCCCCGAACGTCAGAAAGCCCAAAACGAACGGTTGGAGAAGAAGCTGGAGGAGCTAGACGAGCGGCTGGAGCGGCGATTGAGGCAGCTCAGGCGCGAGAGGTTCAATTGCCAGGCAGACGCTCGAAAAGCCCTCCAAAGCTGCGCCGAAAACCTCGGGGACTACCATCTGCTCACCGAGGGCGAGCTCATCCCGGTTAGGAGTTACCAGAAGCCCGGTAGGCCCAGCAAGGGTAAACAGCCCGAGGTAGTCGGCTACCGCATCGAAGCGAACCTGGCTCGTGATGAGCAGGCGATCGCCGTCGCCCGGCGACGCTCGGGACGCTTCATCCTGGCCACAAACGTCCTCGATGGCAAACAGCTCGGCAAGGAGGCGCTGCTGCACGAGTACAAAGCCCAACACATGGAGGAGCGGGGGTTCCGCTTTCTAAAGGATCCGATGTTCTTCACCTCCAGTGTGTTCGTGAAGAGTCCCAAACGTGTGGCAGCCATAGCGCTGGTGATGGGGCTTTCCCTTTTGGTCTACGCGCTGGGGGAGCGAGCCTTACGCCGGGCTCTCAAGGAGGCTGAGGCCAAGGTGCGCCACCAGACGGGCAAACCCACCGATCGGCCCACCTTGCGCTGGATATTCCAGCTCTTTCAGGCTGTGCACCTGTTTAGCGTGGATGGAACGAAGCGGATCGCCAACCTCACCGAGGAGCGAGAACGCATCTTGAGCTTTCTTGTGCCCGGCTGTCGACGATACTATCTGCTCTGAAACTTCGGGCGTTCTCAGAACCGGTAGCCTTTGTTGGTCCAGTAAAGCCAGTCGCAGGCGGCCTCTTCGGTTTCATCGTCGGCGTGGATGACCTCCAGCTGGGAGCGAGGAACCGCCAAGCCCTCCCTCTCCCAGCGCACCACGACGAACATCTCGCGCTCGCATTCTTCATCCGGAGCCATTTTGAGCACCTCGACCTCGTCTCCCACCTTCAGAGGAGAGGTAACCCTTCTGGCGATGCACCGGGCCAAAAAGGGGAAAGTGAGTTTGTCCTGGAGGTGACAGTACCAACCCATCGCCCGTTCTACTTCGCCATAGGCATCGACCACGATCTCCATGTGGATTCGATGCTCTCTGGCTTCATCCGTTTTGAGTCCGGACACTGCGGATCACCCGTCTCCTAGCACATTTGCCCGTCGTCCCCGCAGCTCAAATCTTTCGGTTCATGCCAATACCTGCGGAATGTGGGCTTTACAGAGCGGCCCTTGCCGTTCTTTGCTTTCTCGAAGATGTGTCCGGTCCTGGTCTGGCTCAGCGTGCGTCTTACCTGTACGGTCGCGGAAGATCCGCTCAGGTCCATGTCATTCCACATTAGGGCCAGATATAGCTCAACGCCGGGCTGCGGCCGGGGTTGGCAGAGCAGTCTCGCACGACAGCACACCGCCGTGCTACGCTTTTCTCTGAACGGAGCAGGCGAGGTCGGTCACCTAGCGAGGACGAAAGATCCCCAGCACGCACATCGGAGGCACGACGAGCTGGTTTCGGAGCTCGGAGGATGGTACACGCGGTCCGTCCCTGAGATGGGCTTCTACGTGGAAGAGCGGCGCTTCGGCTTCTACCTACTCCAGAAGGACACCGGCCGAGAACGGGCGCCCGGTCGGTCTTTATCGTTCCTTGGGCTTCACCGACGAGATCCACTGGCGAAGGGAATACAAGAGCGTCCCGGGCAAGGCGCGGAGCAGTCGCTAGAGGGCATCCACATACGAGAAGAGCACCCGCTGTAGGAGAATGGGCCGAGGGGACTTCCGAGGCGCGTATTCCTCCAGCCTGAGCGCTTTGAGCCACCCGCCGTCGCCGAGGGCGTCCTCCAACGTGAAGAGCTCGAGCTGAGACGTCCCGTACGAAACATCGCTCTAAACCGTGCGACCCATAGAGGGAATAGGCCTGGCAGAAACGAACACCCTCGGGCGCGCCCCGAAGCGACCGTCGGCTGGCACGGAGTCGTTCCTTGTTGCATCCTTCCGTGCCCGCAGCAACAAGGGCGGCCGCGACTGCGCGGAGCGAGGGGGACCGAAGATGGGCGGGAGAAGGCGCCGAAGCCGTGTCGGGCCGACTGACGAGCTATATTCAAGAAATGGCAATGATCGCTTCTTTACAGCGGCTTGCTACGTTATTGGCCAGATAAAGGCAATAATCTGGAGAGAACCTGGAGCAGATTGCTTCCTCGTAACCCCGAGGTGCGATAGGCTTTCTTATCGTGTTGGTTGCTACGGGAAGCCTACCTGCGCGCTTGCAACTATTATCGTAGTTCCTACCTGTTTTTGTTCGGTACACCCGTGGATCGGCGGCTGATCGAGGCTTTCGACCGGGAGGTCGAGGCGTTCTCGAAGGCTGCCGCCCTCTTCGAGCCGCCCGTCGAGCCGGTCGAAATCCCCTACGAGGGGACCACCTTGCCAGGCTACTTCTACCGCGTAGACGCCTCGGGCAGGCCGCGTCCGACGGTCATCGCCACCAACGGCTACGACTCAACGGTCCAAGCCATGCACTTCGGCCACGCTGCCGCGGCCGTTCGCCGGGGGTACAACTGCTTGATCTTCGATGGCCCCGGGCAGGGTCGGGTGCTGTACAAGCAAGGTATACACATGCGACCGGACTGGGAGAACGTCGTGACCCCGGTAGTGGACTACGCGATCTCGCATCAGCCTGAGATGGACCCTGAAGGCATCGTCTTGATCGGCTGGAGCTTCGGCGGCTACCTCGCCCCGCGGGCGGCTTCGGGCGAGCATCGCCTGGCCGCCTGCATCGCCGATCCCGGACAATGGGATCTGCTGGAGGCGATGAAGGGCTTCTTCACTTCTTTACCCAAGGAAGCTCTTGAGGATCTTCCCGAAATAGATCCCTCGCTTCTCAAGCCGATCGAGGAGCACATCATGGGCGACGCTTCTCTACGCTGGTCGATCGTGCAGCGGGCATTCTGGGTGCACGGCATCGATTCCCTGGCAGACTACTTGCGTATCGCGAAAGACTTCGAGCTTTCCTCGGTCGTGGACCAGATCCGCTGTCCCACGCTCGTAACCCAAGCGGAGAACGATCCGGTCGCCCGCTTTGCCGGGCGCTTGTACGATGCGTTGGGAAGCCCCAAGGAACTGCTCCGCTTCACCGCGGCCGAAGAAGCCGGAGATCATTGCGAGGTGATGGCCCGTTCGCTCTTCCACCAGAAGTCCTTCGACTGGCTCGACGAGACTCTAGG
>DATDKO010000295.1:0-7915 GCA_036519935.1 Rubrobacter sp.
GCTGAGCCAAAGCGGGCCATGCGTCCCGCTATTACCTTGCCCTCGCGTGCCTTCCTTAGCTTCCCTCGCCGACTTCTCTCCGCCATCTTGGCCCGCTCGTATTTAGCGAGTTGATCAAGGATACCGTCTGTGAGCTCGCCCTCCGTCGAATCGTCGCCCCTATCGTTGAGGGCGCGGATTTTCGTGTCGTGCTCCTCGAACTCTCGCCTTAGCAGGTAGTGGTAGGCGGGCTCGCGTGCGAAGCGGTCCCTGTGCCAGCACCACAGAGATGCCTCCAGCAGCTACGAGATCCCTCACACGGTCCATACCGGGCCGCTCAAGGCTGGCGCCGCTCTGTCCGGGGTCCTGTACCTCTTCGAGGACTGCGAAGCCTTCACGGGCGGCGTGGTCTCTCAGAGCTTCGATTTGTTGTGCCAGCGAGTAGCCTGAGCGGGCTTGCTAGTCTGTGGAGACGCGGGCGTAGAGGACAGCCCTCTTCGGGCCGTGGCCGTTCGTGGAAGGCATGACTACTCTCCTAAGAGTTCGGAGGGGTCTACATCGAGGGCTTTGGCGAGCTTGCGAAGCGTGCTCATGTGAGGTTCGGCCTTGTTTAGCTCGATCCTATTGAGGGCGTTGCTCGAGACACCGGCTCTATCGGCTAACTCTTGCTGCGTCAGCGCTCGCCTTATGCGTAGGTCTTTTAGTCTGTACCCGATGTAGACCACGGCCTGCATTGTAGCCATCCTTTCGTCAGTCGTGCTGTGTAGTCATACTCTATCTTACCGAAACTTTAGTGAAACTTCAATATAACTTGTTATAAACAGTGGTTAAACTAGTATAATGAGCGCGTCGGATAAAGCAATGGCCCCGCAGGTGGTTGCACACCCCGGAGCCCGGCCCACAGAAAGGTTGGCACGCTACTGTGGACACCAAAGAGTCTAGCGCACCCCTCCACCGAGGATCACGACGACACTGTAGAGGCGCACTACGCCAGCCTTGAGCGTCTGCGCCCCCACGCGTGCATAGTCGGCTGGGTGTTCGTCGGCTACATAGACGAGCACAGCGAGGAGAGGGAAGCGTCCTACCGGTGCCGCCGTTGTGCGGCTAGCCCACGCTGACCTTCGCAGAGAATGGGGGATGGTCGGTTTGGCGATCCCCCATTCCCCCCTCGCTAGGCTGGTATCAAAGCACACACCCTCTGTGAGGGCATCACCCATTTGGGGTACAAAGAAATCACCCATCTGGGGTATGTGCTCGGGCCCTCCTCAGTACTACAATCTGAACAATCGCGAAGCCGGGTGCCCTCTGCCTCTTCCCCTTTCCTCCAAAGAGCGCCCCGGCTCTTCTGTTGCCTGCGCGCCGGCGGTCCTGGGCCCTCTGGAGCGAGCTGTGCTGAACTTTGCCTGTACGGGGTCCCCCGAAGTGGTAGTCCCAGCCTCACAGCTCTGTTACCTTGTGTGCAAACGCTCCGGTGGGAGCGTATAGGGAAGGGGAGCAGAAGGCATGCGACGAGTAGTGCTTGTGCTGGCCACGATGGCTCTAGCCATCCTGCTGGCCGGCGGGGTGGCACAGGCCATCATAAACGGCGAGCCAGACAGGGGCCCTAACTCCCATCCCTACGTGGGAGCGCTAGTTAGCGTGCCTCCTTCCGGAGAGTTCAAAGGGCAACGCATCCCCCTTTGCTCGGGCACCCTCATTTCTCCCAAAGTCTTCCTTACTGCGGGCCATTGCACAGATTACATGATAAAGAAGAACCTGCCTACCTACGTCTCATTCGACCCAACCTACGAGCCGGGAGCTTCCCGACTTATAAGGGGAACCCCCTACCTTCACCCGAAGTATTGCCTCCCAACTCCTGAGGACAAAGGAAAATGCCGCCTCCCACCAGAACGTCCTGAGAAGGTGGGCACCCTGCCCCGCAACTTCCGCTACGACGTAGGGGTAGCCGTCCTCGAGGAACCGGTGAGGATGGCCACCTACGGTGCTCTGCCTAAGGCGGGTCTGGTCGACACCCTCAAGGAAGGCAAACGCCTCACCACGGTGGGCTACGGTGCGAGAGGATTCGACCTCATCAGCAAACCGCCGCTGCAGCCACAGCCTCGCCCCCTGGACAAACGTTACAGGGCCACGGTTAGGCTTCTCAACACAAAAAGCCCCGACATTGGCGAGATGTTCGTCAAGACCACGGGCGTCAGCCTCATAAAGCGCGAGGGGGAGGGCATCTGTTACGGGGATTCGGGCGGACCGCTATTCCTGCCCGACCAGCAGACCATAGTGGGCGTTACCTCGTGGGGTAGCCCCCGCGTGTGCAGGGGACCGGCATACTTCCAAAGGGTTGACCTACCACGAGTCTTAAAGTGGGTCCGTTCGTTCCCCTAAGGGAGGTGCGAAGAGGCTAGAGTTGTGAGGACAGGGTCTACACGGTCCCGGACTTCGCTCTGCCCCGTTCCAATGCCTTAAGCCCGCAGGCGTCTCGACCTCCTCTCTACCACTCTCGCTCCTCGTGACACCATAGCCGTGTACTTCGGGCCGAACCTCGTTGGCCCGCTGTACGCCGGTATCGCAGAGCAAGATCGGGCAAA
The DNA here is from genome assembly GCA_036519935.1 of Rubrobacter sp. GTDB lineage: Bacteria > Actinomycetota > Rubrobacteria > Rubrobacterales > Rubrobacteraceae > Rubrobacter_D. The sequence goes on from DATDKO010000295.1 coordinate 2,562, forward strand.
GCGCGTAATCGACACACTCGAGAATGAAGGGTTCGGCCTAGCGGACGAGGCCATTACACCCATTCCCAGCTACGATCTGCACGGCTTCGGGTTCTCCGAACAGAGATACTGGCGGGGTCCGGTCTGGATCAACATAGACTGGTTCTTGATGCACGGGCTGCAAGCACATGGTTACCAGGATCACGCAAAGCGTCTGCGAAAACCATCATTGAGCTTTGCAAGAACGAGGGTTTCCACGAGTACTTCGATCCCTTTACAGGCAAGGGGCTTGGCTCGACACTTTTCTCCTGGTCTGCGGCGCTGCTCCTGGACGTACTCATGGAGGACGGGGAGTAAGACAGGCTGACACCCTGTGGTGTTCTGGTAGAATCGGCAGGCCGCGCTAAGCGGGGAGCTGGCGATGCCCTGTACCTGCGATCGCCTAGCAGGGCCTAGATCCCCGCCCGAGGCGCGAACCGGGTTCGGTTGAAACCGGTGCGGCCGGCGTTGATGGCCTGGTCCCGGGCAATGGGGCCCCGTGAATCGTGTCAGGACCGGAAGGTAGCAGCACTAAGCGGGTAACCTCATGTGCTCCGGGGTAGCCAGACAGGAGTCGGCGGCCGGAAGTTCGCCGGGTGCGGTTACGTCGACGGCGGGGTGCGCGGCATTTCAGCATTTCAGCCTGCCGCCGACATCTGAGTCTGTATTTACGGGCAGAGTCGCGCGCTGGTACAAAAAGCTGAAATGCTGACAAGCTGAGGCCTGAAAGGTCGAGGCGTGCTGACTAGAGCCTTGATGGTTCGAGCCGAGTCGTCCGGTATACTAGACGCGTGAGTCATCTAATCGGAAGTTACTCCAAGTGAAACACACGACCCTCTACCGCAGGTGGCGTCCGCGGCGCTTTGGGGGCATCGTTGGGCAGGAGCCTGTTGTACGAACGTTGCGACGCGCCATCGAGACGGACCGCGTCTCGCACGCCTACCTATTCTCGGGTCCTAGGGGGACGGGGAAGACGAGCACGGCGAAGGTGCTCGCAATGAGCCTCAACTGCGAGAAGGGGCCTACGCCGGAGCCTGACGGGACTTGCGATAGCTGCAGGGCCATCGTAGGCAACTCCTCGATAGACGTTCTCGAGATGGACGCGGCCTCCAACCGGGGGATAGATGAGATACGGGATCTCAGGGACAAGGTGAACCTCGCACCTGCCGCCGGCAGGATGAAGGTCTACATAATCGACGAGGTCCACATGCTTACGGCTGAGGCCTTCAACGCCCTCCTCAAGATGCTCGAAGAGCCGCCCGAGCACGTCGTCTTCGTGCTCGCCACGACCGAGAAGCACAAGGTCTTGCCGACGATTATCAGCCGCTGCCAGAGCTTCGACTTCCGCCGCCCTAGCATCGAGACGCTTACGGGGAAGCTGAGGGAGATTTCGGATGCGGAGGACATCGAGGTCGAGCCGGAGGCCCTGACCGTTATCGCGCGCGAGGGGAGGGGCTCTTTCAGGGATGCGGAGGGGCTTCTTGACCAGCTCTCGTCATTCGCGGAGGGTAGGATCACGGCCTCCATAGTGCGCGAGTTGCTGGGCGGCGTCGGCCCCGAGTCGCTGATCGAGACGACCTACGCCCTGCACGAACGCAGGGCCGCGGACGCCTTGCGCATAGTGGACCGCCTCTCGGACGGGGGGAAGGATCTCGGCCAGTTCGTCGGTGAACTCCTCGCGCACCTGAGAAACTTGATGCTCCTCCCTTACGCTCCCGAGGTCGCACTCGCCGAGGTCGGGGCCGAGGAACGCCCCCAGCTCGAAGAGCAGGCGAACGCCGTACCCACGGCCGGGGTCGTGCGGCTCATCGAAGCACTTGGCGACGCCGTGAGCCTTATGCGACGCGGCGGAGACCCCAAGCTGGAGCTGGAGCTCGTCTTCCTCAAGCTCACCCGCGATTACACGGAACCGGATATGGGAGCCATCCTGGGCCGACTGGAGAGCCTCGAACGAGCGGTAGAGAACGGAAGCGTCGCCACGAACCCCCCGCGGGCCGCAACTGATACCGTGCGTGAAGAGGCGCCTGTGGAGCAAGAGCCCGCGCAGGAAACAGTGGAGCCGGACGCGCCGTCCGCCGACGCTTCGGTCCTCGAAGCCTCTGATGAGAGGCGGGAGACCGGCGTTGACCTCGCCTCCGAGTGGCAAGGGATCATGGGCGAGCTCAAGCGTCGTCGACAGGCGCTCACGGCCGCGGTCTACGGCGAGGCGCGGGTCGAGAGCTTCGACGGTAGTGTGATGCGACTCGTCTACCCCGAGGAGCAGAGCTTCCACGTCGGGATGGCCAAGGATCCGGGACACCTCCAGAAGCTGGGCGAAGTCCTCGAGGAACGACTCGGCTCGACACCGCGCCTGGAGATCAAGGCTGCGGGAGGAGCATCGGCCACGACCGCCGCAGAAGAACAGCCCCCGACGGCCGCCCCGATAGAGCAACCCGCGCCGGCTTCCGAAGAGAGCCGGCCTGAGACCGGGAGTCCGAACGGGTCAGGCGGTGCGGTCGCTGAGAATAGCGGTTCCGAGCCGGGAGCGATGGGGCCCGACGATGTGATCCAGGACCAGCGCCAGGTCTTCGAAATCGCCCGCGAGTTCGGTCTCTTCGACGAGAACGAGCGCGCCAAGCACCAGGAATAGAGAGTTGTTGGCTTACTCTCCACTGTTTCCAAACTCACACTTTACAATCCCAGAGTCATACAGCTGCGCTCTGGAGACCGCGCGAGGCTGACTCTCCACTGAAGATACAGCATCCCACCGGTAAAGCACGGCGTCAGCGAGATCGATGCAAGTTTACGTTGTACCAGGGGCGCCCGTATGCGAAGTTGATCGCTACCCACGGAGAGGAGAGTGGCATGGAAAGCTCCGTCAGGAATGTCGTGCTGCTGTGCGAAGGGTGCAGGGGGAGAACGGTACTCGGCGGTCCGCTTTCGGTATGGCATTGTGGGAGCACCTCCTTCAGGTGCGAGTACGAGGCGCAGCTCAAGCTCTCGCATCAACTCGACCCTTCAGAGGCGAACAAGCGAGCCGAGACAAGCGCCGCAGCGCTCTACCGCTAGCGGATGCGCGAGCGCCCGCCGGGTACCCGACCCGCACTTCCATGTAAGACGCTGGGGTCGTCAACGACGTCCTTGTGACGCTACTCTCCTTTGGACGATCGGATAGGAAGCCAGAGGGGTGGTGCTTCTCATCTCTGGGCCAAAGGTGGTGGCCCACCTGGTCAGATCGCTTATACTCATGTGGTCCATATACCTAGAGCCAGGGAGTGTTCGTGGGGAATCGCAGAAATGTAAGAGGTTCCTACTCTGAGACAAACCCTGCAAGGCTCAGATTCACCCTGATCTCCAGGGACGGTAGACTTGAGACTGCCTTCGAACTAGATCACAACGCACGAGGTAGCTTCCCTAATTAGTGAGAGGCTACTCCCCTGTCTCGGTGTCCTGTCCTACCTTCATCCTCACTGCCTGCTCGCCCACTGCCTAGTGAGCGTAGGCTAGGATCCTCTCTTCTTGGGAGGTAAGATCATTTCCCAGATCTCGCTTAAGGAGGATCTCCTTTACCCGCTTCCTGATCTCATCTTCGGTCATTGCTCGAGTATGAGGTCATAGCCTGGCGTGCGCAAGCCGTTTGTTAGAGGTCAATGTGCCGGTCGGTGGTCGAGCAGCTCGCGAGGTTTGGACCGGAGGGTGGGTAGGTTTCCTACAGCGTGTTTCATAGTAGTTGACCCATAGAACGTTAACCGGCGTGCTCGAAGAATCCCTGGGCATCCCGGAGGCTGACCGCGGATAATGCTTCGCCCAACGCCTCAAGCAGGGCCTCGCGAGTCCGGGCACAGGCTCTGCGTAGGATCTCCTTGATCTTGGAGAAGGCCTCCTCGATAGGATTGTAGTCTGGGGAGTAGCCGGGCAAATACAAAAGCTCCAAGCCGCGCCCCTCGATTAGCTCCCTTACCCTACCCGGCTTGTGCGCCGGCAAGCTGTCCATGATTACCACTCCACCCTCTCCCAACTCGGGAAGGAGCACGTGCTCTAGATAGGCTTCGAAGACTTCTGCTGTGGTCGAGCCCTCCACCGCCACAGATATGGTCCCATCCCCTCTAGAGTCATGCTCGCCAGCAAGAAGGTCGTGTTCATAGACCTCTGTTGCGTGCTCTACGGAGAGCTTCAGACGCTCGCCTTTGGGAGAGTAGCCATACACGGGAGCCAGAGCGAGGTGTGAGTGCCACACTCATCGACGAACACCAGCTTGGTGGGGTCCAGAACCCTGGCTACCATCACCCTCCAGGCGGCTCTCAAGAACTCCTCGCGTTCTGTAGCCGATCTTCCCCCTTTTTCCTGGTTGCGTTCATCCGCTTTATGGCTCGGCACACGGTGGATCGACTGACTTCCAAGGAGGCTACCGTCCGCAGATACTCGCACCTCTTTTGGAGGGTGATGAAAGGACGCTCCTTGAGGTCCACTTCGAGCAGCTTTTGGGAGCGCTCGTCTATCTTGGGCTTCGAGCCAGATCTCTTCTTGGGGGCGAGCGAGCGCCCCTCCTCGGCGAGCTTGGCGTAGCGCTTGACCGATGAGAGGCTAACGGAGAAGGTGCGAGCGGCTTCGCTCTTGCCCATCCCTCGCCTCAGAGCATCGATGATCTTCTCTCTCTCAGGTCTTCGGAGTACGCGTTCATGCCTCCATGATGCCTGATAGGTCATCTACGCTGCAACGTGCTGTAGATACTCGGGGTGGGGTTAGTGACGCGTTTGGAGTGAACTTGCATGAAGGGAGCTGAAAGAACCCTATCACCATGGTCGGCGGGAGGTAGGCACCTCGATCGGAGCTTCTTGTGCAGTGGGCTAAGGAGCGTATCTATCGCTGTTCCTCCCAAATGGCTAAAGTCGAGGTCTAGGCAAATTGGTGAATAGACTGTTCTAAAGTCACCATGGCGCCTTTCATCCCCGACTCATCTACGCCGGCTGGATCAGCTCGAAGATGAGTGTCTCCCCCCGCACGGCGACGACCTTCTTCAACCAGTAGCGCTCCAGCACGTAGGACTCGTACATCCGCACCGAGATCTCGGCCGCAGATTGGTGCGAGGCCGCGCCGGCCGCCTCTATAGCCTGCTCCCTCGTCTCCCACAGGCAGAACGACAGACACTCACGTTGCTCGTTGGCCTCGCCCTTGAAGTAGCGCAGGAGGCCGCCTCACTCGAGGGCCTTCTCGTTGGCGCGGTCGTCGTGCTCGCGCAGGAGGTCGAGGTCCGCGCTCGGCCGACGGACGGAGCGGAAGACGACCAGGTAGAGCCGCTCGAAAGCGCTGCCGGCAAGAGAGGAATACCAGCTAAAGCCATCCTGGACGGGCCGCGT